>NZ_SZVK01000124.1:0-1110 GCF_005280595.1 Escherichia sp. MR
GCCATATCAATGATTTTCTGGTGCGTACCGGGTTGAGAAGCGGTGTAAGTGAACTGCAGTTGCCATGTTTTACGGCATCAGGCGTTGCTGTTTGAAGGTTTTTGAGCAGAGTGTTTAATTGTTGCAATTCCCTTTCTTGTTGCTCTATACGTATATTCAATGGCTGCCATAATAGCGAATAATATCCTGTGCAAAACATGATTAACAACGCACCGATCAACAGTCCTTTTTCTCTTAGCGAACGACCAACATAGTATTGAGTAACCCAATTTTCTACTGCATTTGACCACCGATCACGGTAGTGATTAAAAAATTGAATGAATTCATGACGTAACACGTTATTTTCTCCGTAACGTTACTGCTCCTGACACATAATTGCCCTCATTTATTAACGCGTCCTGTTGCACAAAAAAATCTACAGCAAGCGCATCTCGCAGTTTGTCGAAGCTGGAGAAGTCTGGAGCACTTAACCTGAAATGCAGTGTCTGATGTTTTTGATCATAAGTGAAACTACGGATTTCTAACTTTGAGAGCGAGGCAGATTTAAGAGCATTAGCAATAACCGACAGATGTTCGAGAAACGTCTTATCAGTTGCTCGAGACCGAGAATTATTGATCGCTGTTATAATCTGTGAGCGCAAATTAACGATTCGCTTTTGCTCCGGAAAAACCGATAAAAATTGTTTCTCAACACGTATACGTCTTTGTATTACCTGCTCATTAATGCTCCATAACGTCACCACACGATCTGCTAATAAACTAACCAGAATCAGGAATACAGGTAAAACTACTGCCCGCCAACGTATCCACTGTTTTTGATAACTGACCCGGGGTTGCCATGGTCCGGTCAGCAAATTCCCTTCAGGTTGACCGTGCTCACAGAGAGAGAGTTCGCTGGTAATTTTCAGTTTTTCACTATCAGTACCAATCCTGGCTGCTACCTCTTGAGCCGATTTCCCGATCACTGTTAGCTGGAGTGGATGGTTTTGAGCACTAATCTGCGCGCGTAATATGTCAGCTATCAGATCTGGGGCGGCTTTGTTGAATAAATCAGATTTCGGGTAAGTCTCCCCCGTAGCGGGTTGTGTTTTCAGGCAATACGCACGCTTT
>NZ_SZVK01000125.1:0-1000 GCF_005280595.1 Escherichia sp. MR
CCGACAACGCAGACCGTTCCGTGGCAAAGCAAAAGTTCAAAATCACCAACTGGCCCACCTACAATAAAGCCCTCATCAACCGTGGCTCCATAACTTTCTGGCTGGATGATGAAGCTATTCAGGCCTGGTATGAGTCAGCAACACCTTCTTCACGAGGCAGACCTCAGCGCTATTCTGACCTTGCCATCACGACTGTGCTGGTCATTAAACGCGTATTCAGGCTGACCCTGCGCGCTGCGCAGGGCTTTATTGATTCCATTTTTTCTCTGATGAACGTTCCGCTACGCTGCCCGGATTACAGCTGTGTCAGCAGGCGGGCAAAGTCGGTTAATGTCAGTTTCAAAACGCCCACCCGGGGTGAAATCGCACACCTGGTAATTGATTCCACCGGGCTGAAGGTCTTCGGTGAAGGCGAGTGGAAAGTCAAAAAGCATGGCCAGGAACGCCGCCGTATCTGGCGTAAGCTGCATCTCGCCGTTGACAGTAAAACACATGAAATCATCTGCGCTGACCTGTCGCTGAACAACGTTACGGACTCAGAGGCCTTCCCCGGGTTAATCCGGCAAACCCACCGGAAAATCAGGTCAGCCGCCGCCGATGGCGCTTACGATACCCGGCTATGTCACGATGAACTGCGGCGTAAGAAAATCAGCGCGCTTATCCCTCCCCGAAAAGGTGCGGGTTACTGGCCCGGTGAATATGCAGACCGTAACCGTGCAGTGGCTAATCAGCGAATGACCGGGAGTAATGCGCGGTGGAAATGGACAACAGATTACAACCGTCGCTCGATAGCGGAAACGGCGATGTACCGGGTAAAACAGCTGTTCGGGGGTTCACTGACGCTGCGTGACTACGATGGTCAGGTTGCAGAGGCTATGGCCCTGGTACGAGCGCTGAACAAAATGACGAAAGCAGGTATGCCTGAAAGCGTGCGTATTGCCTGAAAACACAACCCGCTACGGGGGAGACTTACCCGAAATCTGATTTATTCAACAAAGCC
>NZ_SZVK01000126.1:0-924 GCF_005280595.1 Escherichia sp. MR
GGTGGAGCTGCATGACAAAGTCATCGGGCATTATCTGAACATAAAACACTATCAATAAGTTGGAGTCATTACCGGCTGGCGATATTCATCTGTTAAATAAATGCTTGCGGGTAAAAATCAATCATCTGCTGATAATATATTTTAATGGGATTAATTTTTAAATATATATTCATATAATAAATGGATCAGGGTTCTATGTCTTTCGTATTACCATCGATAACGGCTTATCCTCGGCAGTCAAAAAAATACATTTTCATCGCATTGCTACTTGTGTCTGTATTACTCCAGCTTTGGCCTGTTTATTTTTTACAGCCATTGAGAGTTATCCTGCGCGTCGGTATCTGCAACTTGCTAATCATCCTGTGTTTGACAGGGTGTTATCGATTATTTGTTGGGAAAATAGTCGCATTGAGTGTGTCACTATTATTGACCATTAATTTTATAGTCGCGCTTTGTACATGGCAAATTTATCAAAGTGAATTTAATATTATCTTTGCAATGAGTATCATGGAAACCCACTGGTCTGAAGTGAAAGCAATGTCGGGGTTATATCTATCCTGGATGCCAGTATGTGTTGTTTATTTCTTGCTGACTTATTTTTCTATACCCATGGGCGTTAAGTGTGTGTCTACTAAGGTTCAATGTGCATCACTGGTGATACTATTAATATTTATCTCATGGTTTAGTTACAATCAATGGAGTAAACAGAAAAAAGATGGTCTTGGAGGATACTCTCCATTAAGCTCCAGGGTGTTAAGATTTACACCATTTTATACCGCTGCCGATTTTATTATTGCTTATCGAGATATTTCTTTTGCCAGAGAAATAAAACAAATTGATATGGATTTACGGTGATGCTGCCAACTTACTGATTTAGTGTATGATGGTGTTTTTGAGGTGCTCCAGTGGCTTCTGTTTCTATCA
>NZ_SZVK01000127.1:0-905 GCF_005280595.1 Escherichia sp. MR
TCGGTGGAGCTGCATGACAAAGTCATCGGGCATTATCTGAACATAAAACACTATCAATAAGTTAGAGTCATTACCAATCTCACCATTGCTTATCGCCCTACGCAGAATCTCTTCAGGTGTGTCTGTCTTATTGAAATATTTATCAAGTAAAAAGGCAGCGGAACAGGATATTAAAAGGCTGAATATCAAAATACCCAAGCCTTTGTCGATCATTCTGGTAAAGCTAAATAGCGGCGGCTGGTTATAGATAATACTGAAATGATATTCAGTGGAGTTAACCCGTCCAGAAAGTTGATGTCTGCCATTGAGAGTTGTCACATCTCCCGACGGCCCAATAATATTATCCCCCACGCGCAAACTATATTTCACCCCCTTCAACGGCACATGGAGCGCCCCACGGATATGCTGGTCGCTAATAGTCACTAGGATACGCGTATCAGCGAACTGAATCTGATAGAGCAGAATGGGTAATCTATTTACAGTGTCGAGCGCCGGAGCCAACAGCAAATTACTGTCTGGTATCTCAGGAATACGGGATAGCAGTACCCGATTACCCGGCAGCGATGTACACCAGACAGCACCTTGTTTGAGAATGATGATCGTCCGCAGATGGGGTTTCAGCGCGGCCTCTGTACCTAGCTGATATTGTTCATCCAGATCACACCTTTTCCCTGCAATTTCCATCGCCGTTTGAGTCGCCTGTGACGCTTCCTCAAGAATATGATTAATGTTGTTGGCGGCGTACTTCGCCCCCGCCAGGCTCTCTGCTTTTGCGGAATACCAGAGCTGAATATTCAAAATAGAGACGCCAGTAATAAACAGGCACACCGGGTAATGACTCCAACTTATTGATAGTGTTTTATGTTCAGATAATGCCCGATGACTTTGTCATGCAGCTCCACCGA
>NZ_SZVK01000128.1:0-584 GCF_005280595.1 Escherichia sp. MR
TTATTCTGGTTGATGACCTTATAGTAATAGCCCGTCATCCAGCGCACGCGCCAGTTATCTTCGACATTTTTGCCGGTTAACTGGTCGCCGCTAAGGGATGCCCAGACGCCGTTCGCTTCACCTTTATCGTAGCTCAGACTCAGCCCCACGCCATCGGCACGCACACCGCCCCATTTTTTCCCGGTATTGCCCGGAGAGTCTTTCTGCCCGCCAAAGGCCAGTAACGAACTGGAGATGGGGCGCCGATGGGCGTTAACGGTGTAACCAAGCGGCCCGATATTATCGCTGTAACTGATGCCGCCGACCACATCCACCACGTTGAAGCCCATCGGTGTGGTGCCGATATCCCAGCTCCAGACGTCATTTCGCCAGCCGACCGCCACGCTGGCGCCGGAATCCGACTGGCTGCGGTTGCCGCTACAGTCCTGCAACGTACAGGTGCCCCAGTTGTTATCCCATTTACCCTCAGCGTCGGCGGAAAAACTGCCGACGTTCATATTGACGAAATCACTGCGAAAGAACATCCGTCCGTCAGAATACGGTGCATCCACCTGCAACATGGTGGTGTGCGCTTTCAGGTCGGA
>NZ_SZVK01000129.1:0-551 GCF_005280595.1 Escherichia sp. MR
AAAGGTATTAACTTTACTCCCTTCCTCCCCGCTGAAAGTACTTTACAACCCGAAGGCCTTCTTCATACACGCGGCATGGCTGCATCAGGCTTGCGCCCATTGTGCAATATTCCCCACTGCTGCCTCCCGTAGGAGTCTGGACCGTGTCTCAGTTCCAGTGTGGCTGGTCATCCTCTCAGACCAGCTAGGGATCGTCGCCTAGGTGAGCCGTTACCCCACCTACTAGCTAATCCCATCTGGGCACATCCGATGGCAAGAGGCCCGAAGGTCCCCCTCTTTGGTCTTGCGACGTTATGCGGTATTAGCTACCGTTTCCAGTAGTTATCCCCCTCCATCAGGCAGTTTCCCAGACATTACTCACCCGTCCGCCACTCGTCAGCGAAACAGCAAGCTGTTTCCTGTTACCGTTCGACTTGCATGTGTTAGGCCTGCCGCCAGCGTTCAATCTGAGCCATGATCAAACTCTTCAATTTAAAAGTTTGATGCTCAAAGAATTAAACTTCGTAATGAATTACGTGTTCACTCTTGAGACTTGGTATTCATTTATCGTC
>NZ_SZVK01000012.1:0-108446 GCF_005280595.1 Escherichia sp. MR
AATCGGTGGAGCTGCATGACAAAGTCATCGGGCATTATCTGAACATAAAACACTATCAATAAGTTAGAGTCATTACCCAAGTACTCAGCAAGCGTTTATCGATGTTAAAGACGTTATTCCCTGTACCATCAAAAAACATCCCGATAGTAATCGTAATACCTGGTACAGGTTTACGCTTACAGATAACTGTTTTCTCTGACACATTCACATCAGTAAAGTGCTCGCACTCACTGGCTTCCCAAGCATGGAAATCACTCATGCTTATTTGCTTCCTGCCGCAGAATTACCGGTTCCAAGGATCTCAATGTTTAATTTGCTGGGCATTGAGGTATAAATTGGCAACGTTTTACCATTGTCATCTGAAATACCATGAAACACCTGCCCGTCAGCTGTCGTCACTTTATACTCAGTCTGTGAGATAATATTCCCGTTTTCATCAGTCAGAGAATAAATACCACCGTATCCTTTCGGAAATTCAGGGGCTGGCGTATTCAGCGAAGCGGCTCCCATTTTCTGAGCATTAACACATTTCCACAGAATATTACCTTCACAGCCCAGAATAATATTTTTACCCTGCAACTGAATGAACGACCCGTCCAGATTTTTCAGCACGACACCTTTCGCGGCGGTGATTTCAACCCCTCCCTCTGTACTGGTCACGGTCACATCTTTTTTCGCTGCCGCTTCCAGCGCATCATCCTGCGCCTGGATTTCAACCTTTCCCTTCGCGGCGAACAGTTTCATCCCCGTCTTACAGGC
Source organism: Escherichia sp. MR (assembly GCF_005280595.1). Taxonomy (NCBI): domain Bacteria; kingdom Pseudomonadati; phylum Pseudomonadota; class Gammaproteobacteria; order Enterobacterales; family Enterobacteriaceae; genus Escherichia; species Escherichia sp. MR. The sequence continues at coordinate 760 of NZ_SZVK01000012.1, forward strand.
CAGCATACTGATGGCTTCACCCGCTGCCACCGTAAAACGTTTCAGTGCACTGATATCGGTATTCTGTCGGGACATTATCCCCACGCTGGCACTGCCCGAGGAAACGCGCACACTTTCCGGACTGCTGATGCTGATGCCTTGCGGTGCATTCAGGACCATCCCCGGCTGTGCCAGGTCCGTCAGGGCATCCGTCAGCATTTTCTGACTCCGGATATCCGCCGGATACGCCTGCGCTGTTTCTGCCGCATCTGACAGACTCCGGGCAATACTCAGGGCATTTTCCAGCTGGGCAATTGCCTCCTGCATTGACAGCATCCTGTCGCCGGCAAATGCCTGTTTATCGGCGGTGATAAATACCCCTGCCCCACCACGAATGGATATATGCCTGTCCGTGCGCAGCTCTGCCCCTTCCCCGCGCAGTTCACGGGAGGCATCCACGTTATGCCCCAGATTCAGCTGCGTCTTTCCCCCGTACTCCGTACTGAGCTTGATATGCTCCTCACCGCACCTGTCCTCCATCCGCAGTTTGTTCAGGCCGGCTGTGCGGATTACATTGCGCGTGTTGTTGGCTTCGGTGACGGGGTCTGCGTGGCGCGAGTCGTGCAGCGCATGGGCGATATACGGCCGGTCCGGGTCGCCTTCATGGAACGCGATGGCAACCTCCGTCCCCTGTATCAGCGGGAAGTGAAAACCGTATTTATCCCCGCCGTACGGTCTGGCAAAGCGCACCGGCATACTTTCCATGCCCTGACCTTTGTCGTCACGGTCGGCATCGAACTTCACCCGGTACATCCCCGACGCATCCTGCCACGCGTGGATATCGTTGTCCCTGGCGCTGGTCACCCGCGCCGTCATTGTCCCGCTCACCACCGGCCGTTTTTTAGCCGCCGGGCGCCAGCAGCGGTTTTCGTAATACGGCATCCCTTCCCACGTCACGGTCAGGGCATCCTTACGGCTCGCACTGTAAACCGTGCGGATAATCACAATACCGTTGTCCGTTTCTGACGGCAGGGTCGGCGGAACAGCCCGTTCACTGATGGTCAGCACCTGAGCCGGGGAAAGCCGGGCATCATTACTGCTGCCGCTGACCATTGTCTGCCCGGACAGAAAGCGTTCATGCTCAAGCCGCGCCCAGAAATTGCCGGTTTCCGCCGCCGGGGTGATTTTGTCGCCCCGTTCAAGATGACGCGGCAGGTAATGGTACACATCACCGTAGGTGTTCCCTTCCCCGTCGCCACGGGTCATGTCCGCCGGCACCGACGTCAGGATGTTCTGCGCTTCACGGTGATTGTAATCATCCGCCGTCACTGAACGCGCCACCACATGATGCCGGACGTTAATCCCCCACACCGAATCCGCGCCATTGTCACTCATCCCCGACGGACTGCTGAGCGCCAGCGTTTTACCGAAGGTCCAGGCGCTCTGCCTGTCGGCAAAGTGCACCACTTCCGTCAGGGTGTCCGGCTGCAGGGTGAAAAAATAAAATATCCCCACTTCAGCCAGCAGGCGCTCAATAAACGCCAGGTCACTTTCCCGGTACTGGTTTATCTGCTCACGCTTCGGATAACCGGCTTTAAGAGTGAACTCATACTCCCAGCCTCTGAGACCATGCTCCTGCAGGACTTCGGTGACCACTTCCGGTACAGATTTATTGACGAAAAAACGGTGGGTGCGGTACTGCCTGCCCAGCAGGGACAGAAACGGCTCAATAATTATCCGGTACGTCGCCTGGTCACGTGAACCGCTGACACGACTGAAATCTGTCACCACCCCGTGCACCACTTTCTGCCCGCTCAGCCCCGTCAGTGGCCCTGTTCCCATGGTCAGCGTCGCCGGTTTACTCAGTAACTGCGATGCACTGATGTTCAGGTCACTGCTGGTAAACAGAACGGTGTACTGATACAGCCCGCTCATGCACTCCTCACCCCTGAAGGCCTCCACATCCGGCGATGCGGTACAGGACGGAATATCCAGACGGTAGCGGTTCAGCCCGCCTTCAGTTAATGCAGACAGGGCGTTATTCAGCGTATCTGTCAGACTCATAATATTGACTCCATGGGATAACCCGTTGTCCATGACGCTGTTACCGACGGGCAGGTTGCGGGATTAAATAAGGGATTCAGCCGGTAAGAAAAAGAGTGATTATGGCTCCAGCCCAACGGCACTAATAATGACCTTTAATAACAACAGTCTCATTTCAAAATACCCAAATTTTTGCAGTACAAAATTATCAGCAATAATCCGTGCCTGCTGTTCCATCGGATAATCACTTAACTCCTTTAGCCAGGTTTAAACTCCAGTCCAATCCCTTCATCATCATTCCAGCCCAGCGTCAGCGAAATCGGCTTTTGTTTCGCCGCCATATGAACCAGCAATTGCTGACTCAGTACCGGCAAAATTTGCTGGTTGAGCAGGTTGTCGATATTGCGCGCTCCGGTGTCCGGTAGCAGGCAGGCACTGGTCAAAGCGTCATACAGACTCTCGTCAACATATGTGGTCAGGCCATAGTGGCGATGCAAGCGCGTGCTGACCTGTAAGAGTTTCATTGCCACGATGGCACGCATCGCCGCTTCCGTTAGCGGGCGATAAATCACCGTCTGGAAGCGGGCAAGCAGCGCAGGCTGGAAGTGTTCGCGCAGGATCGGGCGCAGCAGTTCGTGCAGGTCGCCTTCACTGGCATCTGGCTGTTCATCAAGCAACTGCATTACATAGTCGCTGCCAAGGTTTGAGGTCATCAGAATGACCGTATTGCGAAAATCGATTTCACGGCCTTCGCCATCGCGCATAAAGCCCCGATCAAAAACCTGATAGAACAGATTCATCACGTCACGATGCGCTTTTTCGACTTCATCGAGCAGCACCACGCTGTACGGGCGCTTGCGCACCGCTTCGGTGAGGATGCCCCCCTGCCCGTAGCCGACGTAGCCCGGAGGAGAGCCTTTCAGTTGGGAGACGGTGTGCGGCTCCTGATACTCGGACAGGTTGATGGTAATCAGTGATTTTTCACCGCCGTACATGACGTCAGCCAGCGCCAGCGCCGTTTCGGTTTTCCCTACACCACTTGGGCCAACCAGCAGGAACACACCCTGTGGGCCATTCTCAGATGTGAGGCCTGTTTTCGCGGCACGCAGGCGCCGGGAGATGGCTTCAAGCGCCACATTCTGCCCGACTACGCGTTTGCCGATTTCGTTTTCCAGCGTCAGCAGTTCGATCTGCTCGTCTTTCATCAGCGACGACAGCGGGACGCCCGTCCAGTCAGCAATCACGGTAGCAACGGTACGCACATCCACATCGACTGAAAGTAACGGGTTGTTGTGCTGCATACCGTTCAACTCCTGTTGCAGTGAGTACGTTTTACTCTGACGGGAAATGTCCTGGCGGCTTTCCAGCAGTTGTTCGGTAAGTTTCAGCTCCTGACCGTACCGGGTTTCCAGTTCGTTGAGTTCAACGCTGAAGGTGTTCTTTTCCTGTTCTATTGCCGTCAGGCGTTCACCGTAGTTTTGACTACCGACAGCCATGTCTTCCTGTAGTGCCTGCCTCTCCATTTCAAGAGCGGTGATCCGGGAACGGATACGGGTCAGTTGTTCAGGCACGGTGTCGAGACTCATGCGCACACGGGCGCTTGCGGTGTCGAGCAGGTCAACGGCTTTGTCCGGTAGCTGGCGGCCTGTGAGATAACGTCGGGAAAGCGTAACGGCAGCGCGAACCGCATCGTCGGTGATATGCACATTATGGTGTCCGGCGTAGCGAGATTTCAGGCCACGCAGCATCAGGCAGGCGGTGTCATCGTCGGGCTCGTCCACTTTCACCATCTGAAAGCGGCGCTCAAGTGCGGCATCGCGTTCGAAAAATTGTTTGTATTCAGACCAGGTTGTAGCGGCGATGGTTCGTAATTCACCACGCGCCAGTGCCGGTTTCAACAGGTTGGCGGCATCCGCACCACCAGCCTGGTTACCCGCGCCAATGATAGTGTGCGCTTCATCGATAAACAGCAAAACTGGTACTGGTGACTGCTGCACTGCATCAATCACGTTTTTCAGACGCTGTTCAAATTCCCCCTTCACACCCGCTCCTGCCTGCAGCAGACCGAGATCAAGAGTGCGTAGCACGACAGATTTGAGCGACTCCGGCACATTGCCTTCAGCGATTCTGAGCGCCAGCCCTTCTACCAGTGCCGTTTTACCGACACCCGGCTCACCGACCAGAATCGGGTTATTTTTTCGGCGGCGAGAAAGAATATCCACCATCTGGCGGATTTCAGTATCACGCCCAAATACTGGATCGATTTTGCCTTCGCGGGCTTTGGCAGTGACGTCGAGGGTAAACTTATCCAGCACGTTTTGCAGTGCCGGGCTGAGTTCTCCCTCTTTTATCTCCGCGACAACGGGACTTCCAACAAACGCCAGCTCCGCTTCCTGTTGCACTTCAGGACGCTCGTCTGACTGAGCATCCAGTAACGGACGCAGGCGTTCCAACTGACTCAGACCCAGGGTCAATAATGGCCACAGACCATCGCAACGCACCAGGTTCTGCTTATCAACCAGTGCCATCATCAGGTGATGACTTCGGATCTGTGCCTCACCCGCCAGTGAGGCAATCAGCCAGGCTTCTTGCATCAGCGTCTGGATGTTTTCTGAAAGCTGTGGACGACGGCGCACTGAGCGCGGTTGTTTGTCGAGCCAGCCAAGCAAATCCTGCCAGAGGCTGTCCATGTCCCACTCGTAGCGACGAGCCAGCACAGTGAGATCGCCCTCGCCCTGCTCCAGCAATTTCAGCAGCCAGTGCTCCGGCAGAATTTCCGTATGCGCACGGGTCTGGCAGAGCGAAGCCGCCCCTTCCATCGCACGGGCACAGTAAGGGTTCAAACGTCGCAGCAGGATGGCTGGATTTTCCATGAATTTCTCTCTTTGTCGGTTCCTGGACACGCTACCGCCCCTCGCTGTTTCCCAGGAAGGAGACCAAAGCGCATACGATCAGGCTGGCAGATTGTGGGTTCTTTGCTGAAAGCCCGTTGACTTCAGACGTTCAGCAAAAACGAAAAAGCGGACAGAGAAGCTCTGCCCGCTCGTGACTTACGCGGTCGCGCGTTCGTTCCATGAATCGGAATGAATGATGTTGCCGTCTTTGTAGGTCCAGGTGATTTTTTCGTAGCGCAGTTCGATCTGCTCAAGGTGGTTGTGCTTCTCGAAAGAAGGATCTTTGATGTCGTGCATTACAGGGTTCACCTTCACCACTTTCACGTTCTCAAGTTTGGTGTTGAAGTACTCGACCTCCTGACCCGCATCGTTAATTTTGTACCACTTGAATTCTGCAGACTTGAGGGTCTGTCCGGTGGTCACCGCCTTGTACAGATATGGGCTGGAGGAATCGATTTCCTTGGTAAACAGGAACGGAGTGTGGATTCGGGTGCCGGTCAGCTTGCCTGTGTTGTTATCGGTCGGGATGTACAGGTTGTGTTCCTGAGCCACCACTTCGATGCTGCCTTCACGATCCTGAACGTCCACAGACCCTTTGATGTCCGCGCCGCCATCGTCCTTCAGCCAAAGATAAACAGGAATTGCCATGGAATTACTCTCTATTATGTTGTGATGCGCCATCATCCTGCGATGACGCCAGGGTGTGACCTGGTATCTGACAGGCATTAGCCTGTGATACCAGACTGATTTCGACACGGCGGTTTAGCGCACGGCCTTCCGGGGTGTCATTGGTTGCGAGCGGGCGACTTGCACCATAGCCCTGCACCGCAAAACAGCTTTCCGGCACGTCACCGGTGTCATGCATCCAGTCGCGCACCGCTTCGGCACGTTTCTGAGAAAGCGTCTGATTTCGTTGTGCGTTGCCGGTGTTATCTGTGTGACCGGCGACCACAATCAGCCAGCCAGGCCTTGCCTTGACGCCCACCAGCGAATTAACCAGCATTTTGGTGGACCCGGCTTTCAGCGCCGATTTGCCGGAATCGAACAGCGACATGCTGTCAAGGCGGATAGTCTTCGGCTCCTGTACGATTTTTTTGATAACCGTCTGCGGTGACGGTGATAGTGATGGTGGTAGCGGCAAGTCATTCACGGCGGCTTCAACAGCAGGTATCAGACGCCCCCCCTGATACAACCCGAAGCGATAACGCAGAGGTTCACCGCGCCGCTGCCAGTCTTCCAGCAGTGCGCCATCAGCGCGCAGACGCTGCTGTGCCTGGAGTTTAGGCGTGAGAGGGGCGTCGGAGAGACGGTGGTATAAGGCAAGATGGTCGCCGACATTGCGGATCAGACGCTGATTGTTAACCCAGGACGCCAGCATCGCCAGTGCAAGAAAAATGCCCCCCAGCAGCCCGGCATAGCGCCAGAACACCATCCGACGACTGACGCCACGACGACGCGGCAGCGCCGACAGCAGTAGTTCAGGCAACGGCAAAAGCTCACCGCTCTCCAACGTATCAGGCGGCAGCGCAGTAACAGAGGCAATGTGTTGTTGCCAGAGATTGCCGGCGAGACCGCTCACGGGAGCCATGCACAGCCCTTGTATACAGGGCTTCAGAGCTGGCAGTTCTCCCTGACGCTCCGACAGCAGACTGTTAACTGCGGTATTCAGCCAGGCAAGTCCACTGTCCAGCCATAGCACCTGGCTCAGGCGGGACAGCCACTCACCCGAAGTTGTTTCTTGAGCCCAGTCGGTCAGTGACAAATTCCCCTGACCAGGTTGATATACCTGGAGTCCTGCCCGTTGGCTGACAGTAGTAAACCAGACCGGCTCAGCTTCAACACAAGCGACTGGCGGTGACAGCCAGATAACGATCCACTGCGGCGGGAGTTGACCAAGTGAGATATGGCATTGCGCAGCAGCACGCTGCCAACCACGCAGACTCTGGGTTAACTCCGCATCCGAGGTGTGGCGTTCGGGTAAGATAGCCAACAATATCGAGATCTGTGACACCAGAGCCGAACGAATCTGACTCAGGTGTTGAGCCAACAATGGCAACTGCTCTGCATCTTTTACCCACAGATACCAGCCCTGACGGGTTTCACGATGCCGTGTCCCCGCAGCAAATAATGCGCTGTTATCGCCACACACCAGAATGACTGCACCCTGAAAATCTTCCGGTGGCAGAGACTCAACCACAATATCTCTGAGCGCCGGTGCCCGTATCAGTAATGTCCGATACTGACGCCAGAGCATTCCCCCACAGACCAAAATAATCAGCAGGCTGAATGCCGCACGGCTCCCGACCGACGGTGACCAGAATCCCAGGATAAGCCACAGTGCCAGTACGCCCGCCAGGACGGTTAACAGACTCCGGTAAACATCACGCATCCTTTACCCCGGCCTGACCGTCTGACTCACCAGTTCGGTGAGGGAGGAAGAGAAGAAGTACCACAGCGCAGCCAGTACTGCCGCCCCGATAATCCAGGAAAGCCAGTACAGTCGGCGACCGCTGCGCAGACTGGATACCCTGGCGACAATCGGCGCATCCTGAGCAAGCGTAAAAGCGGGCACTCGTTCCCCCAGCGCACGCACCACGTCTTCACGACGTTCGTCATTCTGCGCCCGGTACTGTCCGACAAATCCCAGTTGTAAAGTACGGTACATACAGGTCAGCACGGCCATGTCCGGTGCGGACTCTTTCAACAGGTTGCGGATACGCTCCCATAACACCTCACCTGCGTTCAAAGTACCGAAGAAATGCGCCTGCAACGGATCACGGCGCCAGGCCAGATAACCATCGTCAGAAGTGCCCCGATTGAGAACGCTTTCATCCAGCAAGGCGCACAGCGCGTATACCATGTGCTCCTGGCTGCTATCACTGTAGCCCGCATCCGAAAGCGATTTGCGCGCTTCCTGAACCAGACGACAGGCCCGGCGATAAAGCCCTTTTCCCCGTTCCGAACTTCTTGCCCGCCGCGTAGCTGGCTGGCCATCAACCAGCCTGGATAGAAAATCTGTTCAATCTGGCTGAGACTGGAATTATTCATGCGCGTAACACCGCAAACAGTTCAAGTTTCACCTCCCCCAGCGAGCACGGGGTGTAAAAGGTACAGCTACCCGCCTCCAGCATCGCCCGCGCCGCATCGGTACTCAGATCCAGAGAGAAGAACTGGTTTTCAAGGCGCAGAGGGATCGCCGCAGGCACATGGCTGAGTGGTTTTATAACCATGCCACTCAGCGCCACGTTCACGACATCTGAAACGTCATCGAGACTGCCCGCCTTACAAAGCTGCGGGAATTTCACTTGCAGTTCGTGATTCGGCATGGAGGAGCGAACGGAAAGATAGTAATCAGCCCCTTCACGCAAGCGGGCATCATGCAGCGATCCCTTCCAGAACTGATCGGCATGATCCAGTTGAATACTGATAACCCGGGAGGGCAGACTGGCTTCCAGCAATTTATCGAGCAGAGCCAGCAACGGCGGGAACACTCGTTCAGGCGTATCATGCTGATAAACAGGAATATCACTGGCATCGTGCTCCAGTGAAAACGTCAGCAGGCTGCCTGCCAGGCGGGTCAATTCACGGTAGAGCAACTCCGGGTGACGTCCCGGAGTCTGCATCAGTTCGGTCAGCACGGGCTCGGCGCTATTCAGGGCATTGAGTAGCCAGAACAGAGAAACATCAGCCACCGCAAAATCGGCCAGACGCTCGTTGCTTTCGCGACGCATCGCCATCAGACGCTTACGTCGTGCCTGCAGACGAACCAACAGATCGCTCAGTTCAGCCACAAGCAAAGGGCTTGCCGCAATCGAGAGCATCGGCGGGATAAAAGACGGATCACGATTCCACTGTCCCTGCGCATTACGTGCCAGACGAGCCACCGGACAAGTCAGGTAAGCGATATTTTCCTGCGTAGATAAACGAAGCGTGACGGCATTACGCAAAATGGCCAGTTCACCACTTTCATGCCCGGCAAGCTCCTGAACCACTAGGCGTTCAGATTTCCAGCGACGCGGGCGCTCACTGTCCTGACCATTATCCAGATTGCCACCACTGGCACTCAGCAAAGGCAGCGCCACAACGACTTCAACAACCTCAGAACCGTTTGCGACGGATAAATCACAGACCGGTGGAAGATTATCCGCCAGGTCAGTATCAACCATCGTGCCGTCCTGAAAACGTACCACCAGACGGGTAGCATTCAGGCGTGACAATACAAGGGCTGCGGTATCGAATTCAGCATTCACCACGCCCCAGGGATGGGAAATTCCCATTCCTGCAACAGTGTCGGCAATATGTTCGTCCCAGCGAGCCTGCTGCTGGAACTGTTGTGGGGCCAGCGCGGCCCCATCCTCCCAAAGTGGGCGAAAAATTTTCATCCCTGATTTCCCCTCGCCTTACGACTTGGCTTTCGGCATCTGGGAAACCAGTGAGAGATTGATGTCCATCCCTTCCACCTGAAAGTGCGGTACGGCGTAGAGTTTCACGCGGAAGAAGCCCGGATTATCATCAATGTCCTCCACCACAACTTTCGCATCACGCAGCGGGTGAGATGCCTGCAACTCATCACCCGGGTCGGTCATTTCAGTCACAAGACCACGAACCCAGGTGTTAAGCTCCAGTTCCAGCAACCGGCGATCCTTGGTGGTGCCAATGTTTTCACGTTGAATCAGCTTCAGGTAATGAGCGATGCGCGACAGCAGGAAGATGTAAGGCAGACGCGCATTGATGCGGCTGTTGGCAGTAGCATCCGCAGTATCGTAGAGAGCGGGTTTTTGCGTGGAGTTCGCCGAGAAGAAACACGCATAATCGCGATTTTTGTAGTACGACAGGGGAATGAAACCAAGATTCGCGAACTCGAACTCGCGGGTTTCCGGGATCATCACCTCTGAGGGGATTTTTACCTGGTTTCCGGTGCCAAGATCATACAGGTGAATTGGCAGATCCTGCACCGCACCACCCGCCTGTGGACCACGGATTTGTACACACCAACCGTTATTGATGAAGCTTTTCACCATGTTGGCCGCAAAAGCAAAGGTGGCATTGGTCCACAGGTATTTATCGTGATCCGGGCCTTTCACCTCTTCAACATAATTAAAACTACGCACCGGTACAGTGTCCGGGCCATACGGCAGGCGACCCAGCACGCGTGGCATAACCAGCCCCAGATAACGGGAATCGTCCGTATCCCTGAAACTTTTCCATTTAATGTACTCGGCGCGGTCAAAGTAGTTACCGATATCTTTGATGGCCGCAACGTCTTCCATTGACTCTTTCAGGAAAAATTTCGGACCTGCAGAACCGATAAATGGCATATGAGCCGCTGCGGACACTTTTGATAAATTACGCATCAGCGCCACATCCTGCGCAGATGCATCAAACTCATAAGCGGAAATCAGCGCGGCAATTGGCTCGCCACCCGGCGTGTCATACTCATCAATGTAGGTATGTTTGTACAAACCACTCTGGATAATTTCCGGGCTATCTTCAAAGTCCTGACGCAGGTCTTCTTTAGATATATCCAGCAGTTCAATTTTCACGTTCTGGCGGAAATCTGTTTTATCGACCAGCGATTTCACGCCGCGCCACAGACTTTCTACCGCCTGAAAGTCCTCATGATGCATAACGGCATCAAGCTGACGGCTGATCTGGTAATCCAGTTCAGCGATATGGTGGTCAATCAGATTTTTGTCGAGCTTTTCGACTTTCGATCCCGATTTTGTCAGACACTCCAGGAACACCTGCATCCCGGCCGTTAAACGTTCATCCGCAGTGGCATCCGACATCGCCTGTGCGTCCTGCCAGATATCCAGAGAACTCAGCTCAGAGACCGGGTTGAGATTAATTTTTTCAAACAGGGAAGCATAAACTCCAGCGGCAGCAGGATGTTCAAGCACCACACTCTCGCCACCAGCGGCATTCTCATTTTTTACAGACATCAACATTTTCCTTATTAATCCGTTAAATCGTCATGACCGTTACGGCTGTTTAGGTGCCAGAGCGGAAAGTTCTGCTCTGAGTTCTGCACTTAATGCCGGGTCCAGCAAAATGTTTTCCAGTTCTTTACGGAAAGTCTGGTTATCCAGAAGGTTCGCTTTTAAATCACGAAGTAAATTACGCATGGAAAGCATGGCTTTTAGCTGTGGTATTTGTCGGGAGACCTGTTCCGGGGAGAAATCCTTTATGCTCTGGAATGTTAACCTGATGCTGTCTTCACTACCGTCATCAGCAAGTGTGTTATTAACGATAAGATTTACTTTTGGGGAATATTCAGAAAGGACTGCATCAAAATTATTTTTGTTAAGATTAACTTTTTTACGTTCAGATAATGGCGCGGATTCCTGACCATTACTAAAATCACCCGCAACCAGTAACTTCAGGGGTAATTCTGTTTTCTTACTTGCTCCCCCGGTGTGCAGATCTAATTTCAGATTAATACGGGCCTTCGGTATCTCCCGCTGGAAGCTGTCACTCATAGTTCCCTCTCGTAATTCAATTAAAGTCAAATTAATCACAATACTTCATTAACTCGATGCTAAGGCAATATGGAAATAAAAAAAGCAATGTAGATCAACATATTGAGAATAAAAAATAATGGGAAAATTGCCTGACAATAAAAATAATCGCAGCCATATCAATTGATTAAAAACGTCTTTATAAATATTCCTAATTATATTTTTATTATGTTATTTTGTTTTTTATTTACCACAACATCTCTTAATAGACAGGCTATACATAGTGCAAAATACTGACTTACCCGCGCCTATGCCACAGATACTGTTATCTGATAGTTATGCCCATGTTGCCTAAGTAATTCATAAGTATTCGCCGTGTAATGACATTAAATTCTTGTCCGGCAATCAGGTCATCCCCGTATCCACAGGTCTCAATATCGGCGAGGAGATTTTATTTTAGGCAAGCGGAAATTTGCATTACAGCATATTCAGGCCTACACCCGAACGACCTGATTAACCATAAAAAATTGATTCAGCGCAGCATGTTAATTATTCCTGGATCTTACATTGTCATTGCACAGTAAATGTAGAAACTTATGCGTAACGGAGTATTTATGAGTTTTAAACGTTTGGTTATAATTACCGCAATATCCTGTATGTATACCGGATTTGCATTTGCAGCGAACGTCACATTGAACCCTGCCCAGGTAGAACACCTGAATAACGTCATTAATCACGAGGTAAAAGGGAAAGATGACCGTAATTTTGTCTATACCAACTGGACAGAAGCTCAACGTGTGGCCGAATTTATTTGCCGACCACTCGCACTGAAAGAACTACAGAAGCGGTATACCGACGTAGATAAGGTTATTTTCGATCAGGGAAAACATAATATGCAGCGTCTGATCTCACCTGCACTGCTGACAGGTAATGGTCAGTACCGTAGGGGGATTAACTGGACGACCTTTCACTTCGCCTGTGAACTGTCAGTGAAAACCGGAGAGGCGATGGCTTTCAGGTTGTTGAGAAATAAAACCCTGACCATGGCTCCGGGGCCCGTTATTCGCTCCGGGGAGATCGGCCAGTGAAAAATATTCTTACCGCGTTTCTCATCATCACTCTCCCTGCTTTCTCCGCCACGGCAGCCAGTTTTGACTGCCGCCAGTCCCGCAGTGCGGATGAAAAAGCAATTTGCTCATCACATAGCCTCAACGATTTGGATGTGGAGATGAGTGTTAAGTATCAATTTCTTCATGGGCTTTACGCGATGGGAGCCGCCGGGGAACTGCATGACTCACAGGTACTATGGCTGGCTGAACGTCGCCAGTGTGGTGGCGATACAACCTGCCTGACGAAAGCATACAAGCAGCGCCTGAAAACGTTGAACCATCTTTATGACGCGATTAATAAACCACTCTGAGTCTGGAGTGAACTGGTGGTTGTCGGAGACGCCTTCATACAAGGCACCTCCTTACCGGCGCGTGTAACGCAAAAAGAGCCTGATGATTGTTCTTCCATCGGCTCTTTCTCTGAAGTTAAGGAAGGCTCCGGACGGACGTACTCGCTGGCATATGTGGCTCCAGCTCAACCAATAATAATCACTATCGTTATTTTTTATTTAATAATAATCTCCTGAAAAATAGATATGGCCAAAATTCAATCCTGCCTGGTTTAATTCCGCATCAACCACCAGAAATAATCAATATCTCAACTATCATATCGTTTAATATTCACCGCCAAAATTTTATTATTTTCTTCTGCTTTACAGGGAAATTGTCAATCTGTTTATTATGCATGACTTAAATAGTTAATCGAAAAACATCATCACCATTACTGACGTGTTTTATTTATTGATAACAGTGTCATACGTTCTTTTTTTTACAATAAAACAATCAATTGCTAAATTGTTTTTTAACTCAATAGTTAAGCGCGAAACGTTTTAATAAATGATAAAAATCCTAAATTCCTTGTTCATAATGTAGGGGTGTGTTAAATAGGTGGGCAAAATTTGGTTCCCCCTTCTCGCCTGTAATATTGCAGCATCTTCGCACTCCTATGAGACATTGCGACTTAATAAGAAGGTGATAAGCCCTGCATAAGCGCATGGGCTGACCATGATTTTATATTCATAAAAATATTTCGTTATAACCCATTGATTTAATATCAATAATTTATTGTGGGTTCGGGTTTGTTGTGACTGTGGCATTATTTCCGTGCAAAGGAGCTGATATGTCTGAAAGACATTTACCTGATGACCAGAGCAGTACTATCGATCCATATTTAATTACCTCTGTTCGCCAGACCCTGGCAGAACAAGGCGCAGCATTACAAAACTTGTCTAAACAACTGGATTCCGGGCAGTACCAGCGTGTCCTTAATTTGATAATGAACTGTAAAGGGCACGTTATTCTTTCGGGAATGGGTAAATCGGGGCATGTCGGTCGTAAAATGTCAGCGACGCTGGCCTCTACCGGTACACCGAGTTTCTTTATTCATCCGGCAGAAGCATTCCATGGCGATCTGGGTATGATTACGCCCTACGATCTCCTGATCCTTATTTCCGCCAGCGGCGAAACGGATGAAATCCTCAAGCTGGTTCCTTCACTGAAAAATTTCGGCAACCGAATTATCGCCATTACTAATAATGGAAATTCCACGCTGGCGAAAAATGCTGATGCCGTGCTGGAACTCCATATGGCGAATGAAACCTGCCCGAATAATCTTGCACCAACAACGTCCACCACGCTGACCATGGCGATCGGCGATGCGCTGGCTATTGCCATGATCCATCAGCGCAAATTTATGCCAAATGATTTTGCACGTTATCACCCGGGTGGCTCATTAGGCCGTCGCCTGCTGACCCGCGTTGCGGATGTCATGCAGCATAATGTTCCTGCGGTGCAACTGGATGCGTCATTTAAAACCGTGATTCAACGTATCACCAGCGGATGCCAGGGAATGGTGATGGTAGAAGACGCAGAAGGCGGACTGGCGGGCATTATCACCGACGGTGACCTGCGTCGCTTTATGGAAAAAGAGGATTCTCTGACGTCCGCCACGGCGGCGCAGATGATGACGCGTGAACCGCTGACGCTACCGGAAGACACCATGATCATTGAAGCGGAAGAAAAAATGCAAAAGCACCGCGTCTCAACGTTATTGGTGACCAACAAGGCAAATAAAGTCACTGGCCTTGTGCGCATTTTCGACTAATTAAGCAACGGGGTGCGAGAGTTTAGTCTCTCATTGAGTTTGCGCCCCACCGAAACTTTGATAATCGTTACATGTTGATAAAAGTGAAGTCTGCCGTATCCTGGATGCGTGCTCGTCTGTCTGCCATCTCACTGGCAGATATCCAAAAACACCTGGCGAAAATCATCATTCTGGCACCGATGGCGGTGCTGCTGATCTATCTGGCTATCTTCAGCCAGCCTCGCTATATGAGCGAATCGAAAGTCGCCATTAAACGCTCAGATGATTTAAACAGCGGCAGCCTGAATTTTGGTCTGCTTCTGGGCGCCTCTAACCCCAGTTCCGCAGAAGATGCGCTGTATCTGAAAGAGTACATCAACTCGCCGGATATGCTGGCGGCGCTGGATAAGCAACTGAATTTTCGTGAAGCGTTTAGCCACAGCGGGCTCGATTTTCTTAATCATCTCAGCAAGGATGAAACCGCAGAAGGCTTCCTCAAGTACTACAAGGATCGTATCAACGTTTCGTATGACGATAAGACCGGATTGCTGAATATTCAGACGCAGGGCTTTAGCCCGGAGTTTGCGCTTAAATTTAACCAGACCGTGTTGAAAGAGTCAGAACGCTTTATCAATGAGATGTCGCATCGCATTGCGCGCGATCAGCTTGCCTTTGCAGAAAGCGAGATGGAAAAAGCGCGCCAGCGTCTGGATGCCAGCAAAGCGGAACTGCTCTCTTATCAGGACAGCAACAACGTCCTGGATCCACAAGCCCAGGCGGAGGCGGCGAGCACATTAGTCAATACGCTGATGGGTCAGAAGATCCAGATGGAAGCGGATCTGCGTAACTTGCTGACATATCTGCGTGAAGATGCACCACAAGTGGTGAGCGCGCGTAATGCGATTCAGTCATTGCAGGCACAAATCGATGAAGAAAAAAGCAAAATCACGGCGCCACAAGGTGACAAATTAAACCGCATGGCAGTGGATTTTGAAGAAATCAAATCAAAAGTAGAGTTCAACAGCGAGCTGTACAAACTGACCCTGACCTCCATTGAAAAGACCCGTGTAGAAGCGGCTCGTAAGCTCAAGGTGCTGTCGGTTATCAGTTCGCCACAGTTGCCGCAGGAATCGTCTTTTCCAAACATCCCTTATTTGATCGCCTGTTGGTTGCTGGTGTGCTGCCTGCTGTTTGGCACCCTGAAACTGTTGCTGGCTGTTATTGAAGATCACCGAGATTAACGCTGTCGCTGAATGAGTTTGTGATGAAATTATTTAAATCAATTTTACTGATTGCCGCCTGTCACGCGGCGCAGGCCAGCGCGGCCATTGATATTAACGCTGACCCAAACCTGACAGGAGCAGCGCCACTGCCCGGTATTCTGAACGGGCAGCAGTCGGATACGCAAAACATGAGCGGCTTCGATAATACCCCACCGCCAGCGCCGCCGGTGGTGATGAGTCGTATGTTTGGTGCTCAACTTTTCAACGGCACCAGCGCGGATAGCGGTGCGACAATGGGATTCAACCCTGACTATATTCTGAATCCGGGCGATAGCATTCAGGTTCGTTTATGGGGGGCGTTTACCTTTGATGGTGCCTTACAGATTGATCCCAAAGGCAATATTTTCCTGCCGAACGTTGGTCCAGTGAAAGTTGCTGGGGTTAGCAATAGCCAGTTGAACACTCTGGTTACATCAAAAGTGAAGGAGGTGTACCAGTCCAACGTCAACGTCTACGCCTCCTTATTACAGGCGCAGCCAGTAAAAGTGTACGTGACCGGCTTTGTGCGTAATCCCGGTCTGTACGGCGGCGTGACGTCTGATTCTTTACTGAATTATCTGATCAAGGCTGGCGGCGTTGATCCAGAGCGTGGGAGCTACGTTGATATTGTGGTCAAGCGCGGCAACCGCGTGCGCTCCAACGTCAACCTGTACGACTTCCTGCTGAACGGTAAACTGGGGCTTTCGCAGTTCGCCGATGGTGACACCATCATCGTTGGGCCTCGTCAACATACGTTCAGCGTTCAGGGCGATGTCTTCAACAGCTACGACTTTGAGTTCCGTGAAAGCAGCATTCCCGTAACGGAAGCATTGAGCTGGGCGCGCCCTAAGCCTGGTGCGACTCACATTACGATTATGCGTAAACAGGGGCTGCAAAAACGTAGCGAATACTATCCGATCAGTTCTGCGCCAGGCCGTATGTTGCAGAACGGCGATACCTTAATTGTGAGCACTGACCGCTATGCCGGCACCATTCAGGTGCGGGTTGAAGGCGCGCACTCCGGTGAACACGCCATGGTGCTGCCTTATGGTTCAACCATGCGTGCGGTTCTGGAAAAAGTCCGCCCGAACAGCATGTCGCAGATGAACGCGGTTCAGCTTTATCGCCCATCAGTGGCTCAGCGTCAGAAAGAGATGCTGAATCTCTCGCTGCAAAAGCTGGAGGAAGCGTCACTTTCTGCCCAGTCCTCCACCAAAGAAGAAGCCAGCCTGCGAATGCAGGAAGCGCAACTGATCAGCCGCTTCGTGGCGAAAGCGCGCACCGTGGTTCCGAAAGGTGAAGTGATCCTCAACGAGTCCAATATTGATTCTGTTCTGCTTGAAGATGGCGACGTCATCAATATTCCGGAGAAAACATCGCTGGTTATGGTTCATGGCGAGGTGCTGTTCCCGAACGCGGTGAGCTGGCAGAAGGGAATGACCACCGAGGATTACATCGAGAAATGTGGTGGCCTGACGCAAAAATCGGGTAACGCCAGAATTATCGTCATTCGTCAGAACGGTGCAGCCGTCAACGCGGAAGATGTGGATTCACTCAAACCGGGCGATGAGATTATGGTTCTGCCGAAATATGAATCGAAAAACATTGAAGTTACCCGTGGTATTTCCACCATCCTCTATCAGCTGGCGGTGGGTGCAAAAGTAATTCTGTCGTTGTAAGGAGTTGAAATGAGCAAAGCAGTTATTGTCATTCCGGCTCGTTATGGCTCATCGCGCCTGCCGGGTAAGCCGCTACTTGATATTGTTGGCAAACCGATGATCCAGCATGTTTACGAGCGTGCGTTGCAGGTGGCGGGCGTCGCAGAAGTTTGGGTGGCAACTGACGACCCGCGTGTTGAACAGGCCGTACAGGCGTTTGGCGGGAAAGCCATTATGACGCGTACCGATCATGAATCCGGCACCGATCGGCTGGTCGAAGTGATGCATAAAGTCGATGCAGATATCTACATTAACCTGCAGGGCGACGAACCTATGATTCGCCCGCAGGATGTAGAAACGCTGCTGCAAGGAATGCGTGACGATCCCGCGTTGCCGGTGGCAACGCTATGCCACGTGATATCTGCCGAAGAGGCGACTGAACCCAGCACAGTAAAAGTGGTTGTGAATACCCGCCACGATGCACTTTATTTCAGCCGTTCGCCGATTCCGTATCCGCGTAATGCTGAAAAAGCACGCTATCTGAAACACGTCGGTATTTACGCTTATCGTCGCGATGTGCTGCAAAACTACAGCCAGTTACCAAGGACGGCATTAAGTCAAATCGAGGAACTGGAGCAGCTACGGTTAATGAACGCGGGGATCAACATTCGCACGTTTGAGATTGCCGCAACCGGTCCGGGCGTTGACACCCCTGCATGTCTTGAAAAAGTGCGCGCTCTGATGGCACATAAACTGGCTGAAAACGCATGATTGGCATTTTCTCGTCTGGCATCTGGCGTATTCCAAATCTGGAGAAATTTCTGGCGCAACCGTGCCAGAAACTTTCTCTGCTGCGCCCTGTTCCGCAAGAAGTTGATGCTATCGCCGTGTGGGGACATCGCCCCAGCGCGGCGAAACCAGTCGCCATCGCCAAAGCAGCGGGAAAACCGGTCATCCGTCTGGAAGATGGATTTGTGCGCTCGCTGGATCTTGGTGTCAATGGTGCGCCGCCGCTTTCTCTGGTGGTGGATGATTGCGGCATTTACTACGATGCCAGCAAACCTTCGGCGCTGGAGAAACTGGTACAGGATAAAGCTGGAAATGCGGCATTGGCAGATCAGGCCAGAGAAGCGATGCACACCATCGTGACCGAAGATTTGTCGAAATATAACCTGGCACCTGCGTTTGTGGCTGATGAGTCAGAACATTCAGACATCGTTCTGGTTGTCGATCAGACATTTAATGATATGTCAGTGACGTATGGTAATGCGGGTCAGAATGAGTTTGCCGCCATGCTAGAGGCCGCGATGGCGGAAAATCCTCAAGCGGCAATTTGGGTGAAGGTGCACCCAGATGTACTGGAAGGAAAGAAAACAGGTTATTTCGCCGATCTGCGCGCCACGCAACGAGTACGTTTGATTGCGGAGAATGTCAGTCCGCAATCGCTGTTGCGACACGTTTCCAGGGTTTACGTCGTGACCTCCCAGTACGGCTTTGAAGCCTTGCTGGCAGGAAAACCGGTGACATGCTTCGGTCAGCCCTGGTATGCAGGCTGGGGCTTAACGGACGATCGTCATCCGCAGTCCGCTTTGTTATCTGCCCGACGCGGTTCTGCCACGCTGGAAGAACTTTTTGCCGCTGCATACCTGCGTTACTGTCGCTATATCGATCCGCAAACGGGAGCAGTAAGCGATCTGTTTACTGTGTTGCAATGGCTGCAATTACAACGCCGACATCTGCAACAGCGTAATGGCTATCTATGGGCGCCAGGCTTAACGCTGTGGAAGTCGGCGATCCTGAAACCTTTCTTACGAACGGCGACAAACCGGCTGAGTTTTTCACGTCGCTGTACTGCGGCAAGCGCCTGCGTGGTATGGGGTGTAAAGGGAGAACAGCAATGGCGAGCCGAAGCGCAGCGAAACTCACTGCCATTATGGCGAATGGAAGATGGTTTTCTGCGTTCATCCGGACTTGGCTCTGACCTGCTGCCGCCGTTATCGCTGGTGCTGGATAAACGCGGTATTTACTATGACGCCACGCGCCCCAACGATCTGGAAGTGCTGCTGAATCATAGCCAGCTAACGCTGGCGCAGAAGATACGAGCTGAAAAATTACGCCAGCGACTGGTTGAAAGCAAACTGAGCAAGTACAACCTGGGAGCCGATTTCTCTCTACCAGCCGAAGCCAAAGATAAAAAAGTTATCCTGGTGCCGGGTCAGGTAGAGGACGATGCCTCTATTAAAACAGGCACTGTCTCGATTAAGAGCAACCTTGAGTTATTACGCACAGTACGCGAGCGTAATCCGCACGCCTACATTATTTATAAACCGCACCCGGATGTACTGGTGGGGAATCGCAAGGGCGATATTCCGGCAGAAATGATTGCTGAACTTGCTGATTATCAGGCACTGGACGCAGATATTATTCAATGCATTCAGCGCGCAGATGAAGTGCATACCATGACGTCACTGTCGGGATTTGAAGCGTTATTACATGGCAAGCACGTACATTGTTACGGCCTGCCCTTCTATTCCGGTTGGGGTTTAACCGTTGATGAACATCGCTGCCCGCGTCGCGAGCGAGAATTAACGTTAGCGGATCTGCTATATCAGGCGCTAATTGCTTATCCAACCTATATCCACCCAACACGGCTACAACCTATTACGGTTGAAGAGGCGGCGGAATATTTGATCCAGACTCCGCGCAAGCCGATGTTTATTACCAGAAAAAAAGCGGGGCGAGTAATACGTTATTACCGCAAATTAATTATGTTCTGCAAGGTCAGATTTGGCTAAACAATTTCATAGTTGACTATTACACAAATTATTTATGCAAGGTAATGCACTAACCGTTTTATTATCCGGTAAAAAATATCTGTTATTGCAGGGACCGATGGGACCCTTTTTCAGTGATGTTGCCGAGTGGCTAGAGTCATTAGGCCGTAACGCTGTGAATGTAGTATTCAACGGCGGGGATCGTTTTTACTGCCGCCATCGACATTATCTGGCTTACTTCCAGACACCGAAAGAGTTTCCCGGATGGTTGCGAGATCTCCACCGGCAATATGACTTTGACACTATCCTCTGCTTTGGCGACTGCCGCCCATTGCATAAAGAAGCAAAACGCTGGGCAAAGTCGAAAGGTATCCGCTTCCTGGCATTTGAAGAAGGATATTTACGCCCGCAATTTATTACTGTTGAAGAAGGCGGAGTGAACGCATATTCATCGCTACCGCGCGATCCGGATTTTTATCGTAAGTTACCAGATATGCCTGCGCCGCATGTTGAGAACTTAATACCTTCAACAATGAAACGTATTGGCCATGCGATGTGGTATTACCTGATGGGCTGGCATTACCGTCATGAGTTCCCTCGCTACCGCCACCACAAATCATTTTCCCCCTGGTATGAAGCACGTTGCTGGGTTCGTGCATACTGGCGCAAGCAACTTTACAAGGTAACACAGCGTAAGGTATTACCGAGGTTAATGAACGAGTTGGATCAACGTTATTATCTTGCCGTTTTGCAGGTATATAACGATAGCCAGATTCGTAACCACAGCAGTTATAACGATGTACGTGACTATATTAATGAAGTCATGTACTCATTTTCGCGTAAAGCGCCGAAAGAAAGTTATTTGGTGATCAAACATCATCCGATGGATCGTGGTCACAGACTCTATCGACCATTAATTAAACGGTTGAGTAAGGAATATGGCTTAGGTGAGCGCGTCATTTATGTGCACGATCTCTCGATGCCGGAATTATTACGACATGCAAAAGCGGTGGTAACAATTAACAGTACGGCGGGGATCTCTGCGCTGATTCATAACAAACCACTCAAAGTGATGGGCAATGCCCTGTACGACATCAAGGGCTTGACGTATCAAGGGCATTTGCACCAGTTCTGGCAGGCCGATTTTAAACCGGATATGAAACTGTTTAAGAAGTTTCGGGGGTATTTATTGATGAAGACGCAGGTTAATATGGTTTATTATGGGGGAGTAAGCATTGGAGAAAAAAATAGGTATGAAAGTGATTACTCCTATTATTCAAAGAAACCGCATCATAATGACTAATAATCAGATAATCTACTAATTTTTTAATCAAAAAAATAATTATGTAAAACTAACTATATGGATTAATGTGTTCATTAGCTTTAGTTGCTAAAAATTAGCAAGTTATATATTTATTTACATCTATAATTTTCGGGTGATGACATTGCCCAGGTTACTCCAGAAGATATGGTGTTTGCCGGCGCCCCGGATATAACCTGATTAGATGTAAAAAATTTATTTTCCACAATACAACCGGCAGACACATAACATTCATCAGAAATATGTGTTCCTTTTAGCAACATCACACGTGGCCCAATCCAAACCCTATCCCCTATATTTATAGGTTGGCCCGGATTTAATAAGTAGCCATTGCTATCAAGAAGGGAATGCTCGTCCTGACAACAAATATTAACATCGCTACCTATAACGCAACCATCTCCTATTTTACAACAATTATCGCCATTCAAATAAATATCTAGCTGCTTATCAATAATGCATGAATTTCCAATAAATACTTTTCCACCAATATTATTATTCAATATTGATAAGTTATTATATTTTGAATTTCCTAAATGAACATAACCTCCACTATTTAATAAAATTGTAGAATCCTTGAAAGTGGCTCCATCTTCAATTACCACCATATTATTAACACCACTGAATTTCAACATTAAACCAGGAACAGATTGATATGTACCATCTGATGCATACTCTATTTTATTTCCATATATAATTGTATTCTTATTAACTTTAAAATCTTTATACTTATGAAATAATGAATATAACTCTTTAATTTTAGATTCAGATTTTGAACATTGCAAAAGTTTAATATCACCTGTAGAAATCTTGTTTATTTTTTCAATCCCAATGGAATCTTTCCCATAAATATCATATCCAGTTGCATGATCTATATATCGTTTTACGTACTCTTCAAAGTTTATAGACTCATTATAAAATGAATAACAATGATCAGCTTTGATAAAGTTAAGGTTCAAATGTTTTATTACACTAGGGTATAAGGGAACGTGAATATGATTTTTAGAAAAAGGATATATATCAATATTTCTTTTTTTATTAATTCCCAAACAATCAAGAATGCTATTTGTTAACCATAAAAAATAATCGTTTGTTGGGTGATTTACTGTCACCGACATATAATTACTGTAAATGGCATTTTTTAAATATGGTACTGACGGTATATCAACTTTATTTAAATTTTCGCGTTGATTTAGATCGTTAAGTGTTTTTGTTAAATTATCTGTTATTGTTTTTTCATCATAAAAGTCAGGATCAGAAACTATTTTTATGATATTTTCTGTGCGAACATTTGCTGACAGCAAAGAATTTATATTATTATCGCCATATGGAAATAATCCTGAAGGGGCTATTGAGTATTTCCTATTTGGTCTAATTACAGGGTTTTTTGCGTGCTGAGGGAAGTAAGCAGAGAGCCAAAAATTAGGAATTGATATCCGAATGCAATCCGGACGCAATTTACTACAAATATGATCTGTGCAAAAAAAAGGATCAAATGCTGGCGATACATGTTGATATATAAAAAGATCAATTTTGGATAATGTATCATCATCCAAATAAGATTTATCCTTTAGATACACATCTTTGACCTTAACCAAGTTGAAATAATTTATAAAGTCAGTTTGTTCAAGAAAATTTTGTAGATGTGTATGCTGGCAATTTCCATAAATCATACATAATTTTTTCATAATGCACCGCCTATATAATACTCATTACGTTTTTCCATACAATCCATCTCATATTTAAGGGAAGGACAAATAAGTTGTTTACTGTAGTTGCCCCCCCATAAATCTAATTACATCATTTTATATTTCATGGAGCCTTTAATACTTTAAACAACAACATTAGAATTAATTTAGACGTTTCAAATATAATTCACGACCCTTATCCCAAATCCGTTTTGTAATTTCATTTTTATAAAACTTACGTTTGAAATAGATAAAGGCATTTCTCTTCAAATCAACATCTTTTGGAGTTGACTCAGGAACAGGATTAGATATTTTTTTACTATTCTCTTTATTTGGAGCGATTTTTTTTACTGACTTCGTAGCAGTAACCGGCTTTTTAAGTGGTGGATAAATTACAGGGACATGTTTATCCTCATATAAGGGATCATCCGCAACATACTGATTTAATAACAATTGATCTGTAGTGTTACTGCAAAGATAAGATAATGGATATACAAATACATCCCGGGTTTGAGAGTTGATATATCCCCATTTATCTTTAAATAAAGAAATGTAATCTTTACAGAACTCCTTCATATATACTTGCGATTTTAGAGTTAAAAGAGAAGTTGCTGTAAGCTCAGACGGAAAAACAATTGGTTTTACTTCCGATTCTGATTTCTCATAGCCGTAGCAAGTGGATGTTAAGGCATCTGATAATAGGAGCTCATAAAACGATGGCATAAATACCCGGCGCCCCCGTCTAAAGGGGTTAAATGTATCTACTAAGTAGCTATTTATGTCATTTTCACATTTATGTTTCTTTTCTCTAAACATAAATAAAGGTATATCAACTCCCATAAGATCAGATAATATATCACGGCTAGTTCCTCTTGCCCCCAAGTCAAATACAGCAAATTTCTTATTTTCGGTGATACTAGTAATATATTCAATCAAATGCTTATTTTTTTTATTTACTTCATTATTACATTCAGCAAAATCATAATATTTATGTATGAAGTGAGAAATTTCATTTTTACTTTTATTACTATCAGAAGATAAATTCAATTTCAACTCTTGCACTAAGTTTTTAGCTATTTTGTCATTTGAAACGTCTATATTAAATACGTAATCTAAAAAACTTTTGACATTTAACTTTGAATTATAAAGAGACAGCAACGTACCTCTTAATGCTTTATTTTTATATGCTGATAATGTAGCTGTTCTGGATATATAAAAGTATATGCCTTTAGGTAACTGCTGATTATAAATCTCTTCATTTATATAATTATAGACATCAAAAATAACTCTCGAATCTCTTGATGAAAAAAGTATTTTTTCATAATTACTATTTTTGGTATTTTGTATAAGCCAGTGAGTTAAACTTAAAACTAATGGCCCGAAAATATAATAACCAAGAAGTGCACTTGAATTATTGATAGATGTTTTATGATCAAATGGAACAAATGGATTATCAAATAGCTTGTTAGCGATCATTCCTAGATGGAATAAAAAGTTCTCTTTGTAGACAAAACCTAATACATCAGGCTTAAACAGATTATTTTTCTTAAACTCATCGATGGCTTTAGGATAATGCTCTGCCAGTAATCCATTATCGACAGCTCGCTGAACATCAGATCTTAAGTTATCACCAATGAATAGAGTTTTAGACGCATCAAAACCTTCTTTCCATAATATGAGTTTGAATAAGGAACCATTATGTTTTACTTTATTATACTCACATGAAATGTAAACTGGCACTTTTTCGATTTCATACCCATTACTTATTAAAATATCTTTTAATAAGGCTTCTGGCAAGTACATATCCGAAGCAATGAATACATTTTTATGATGAATTTTAGCCAGTGAAAAATATTCTAACATCGTTTCTCTTGGAGTGAGTAACTGACGTTCCATTTCACATTCAATATTTTTTATTTTACTTATTACATCATCTGTAAATCCTGTACTTTCCTGTAACTTATTATATATATCATCTAGCGTTACTTCTATTTTACCTTGTCTAGCCAAGCTTTCAGCATGAATTCTTGTTGTCGCAAAACTAAAGCTCCTCAACTTTGTTATTTTATATACATCTTCTTCTATTAGATAGAATAAATCTGTTGGTTTAACCAACGGACGGCATAACAACGTATCAAAAATATCAAACCCAACATTTTTGATATTATCATTAATTAAATAACCAAGAATTTTTTCTAATTTGGTTTGTTCGTAATTTATACGTGGCGTATTATTCTGAAAAAGAAGTTGCTGTGACAATCTTGTTTTATATCCACGAATTGTCCCTAATTGCGGCAAATAGTTAATATAATCATTATCTTTAATATTTTTAATTATACTTTTTAAATATAAAAAACTATTTTTTTCATTGCGTAAGAAACGTATATTAACTTTATGTGTCAATACATACTTTATTAACTTATTACTGATATCAATATAATTAGATGGAAGAGTTACATTCGTAGATAAATAATCGTATATGTGGTCAATTGTATTAATTGAAAATTTGGCATTAGGACTATTTCCATAGCTGAAAATTGGTTTTCCTAAAAGCATGGCTGGCATATATATATTTGAATACACATTTACGACAGCGTCAACATAAGGAAGTATCCGTATAGAAATATCATTATCGATAGATGAAAGCTTATCGATATCGATTATTCTTTCATTATGATTGATGTAATGATCATTTTCCGACTTGTCTAACGAATGTTTTGAATAAACTATTGCACAGTCATTTGGGATTCGCTCTAAAAGAAATTGTAAAAAAGCCGAATTAGACGAGAAACCAGAATATTTTTTAAATCGTAAAGAAGGGAAATTTCCCGGATAAAAGATTAAATATTTAAACTTATTTTCAGGATCGAGAGTTTTTCTATTTATCTGAGTTTCGAATACAATATTATTTTGATAATATTTTTTTAAGTTTTGTATATCAACAATATCCTCCGGCGATACTTCAATTTTTTTTATAGACTCAAAAAATACATCTTCATATTTCTCATTTTTTGTCGATACATTAAATAATACATCAGGATTTTTATTTTCTAATCGCCAGAAACCAGTGTGCGACCCCTCAAGAAAAATACTATCTTTAAAAAGCTCAGAAAAAATATCAGAGCAATACTCCCAGTAAATGATAACATCAGGATTTAAGTTTCCTAGCTTATTCCTAAAAAATTCAGTCAGATGTTCTTTCAGCTTTGTTGAAATGTTATTATTAATAATCATTTCAACCGTTGTATCATAGTAATCCAATATATGTTTTATTTCTGAATCTGAAATATTAATTACTGTCACATTATTCTTTGTTAAATTCTGTCTTATTTCTCTTTTTTCCAAAACAGAATCCAGTGCTAAATAAGTGACTTTTAGGTCTTTTTCTTTTTTTGCATATCGCCCAAGAAAGTCAGCATTAAGATCAAACTTTGCTACAAAACTTCTTTCATCAATGCTTTTATCTAAATCGATAAAAACATCCATATAATAAAGAATCTGCATCTTATATCTCTCAATTATTTAATTAATACAAAGAAATGTGAATGCTATATAAAATTTACACATTCATTTGATAAGAAATGACTCAGCCTATTAAACACTCTATTAAAATCACTTTCAAGAGTTAATTATCCTCGCTGCGCTGCATTTGATTACAGTTATTTTAAAGTTTATAACCGTTATCTTTCTCATATTTTTTTCTAATAGAGTAAATTTCTGCAGCCAACTGGAAATCATCAACAGTATCAATATCGACCGTAGCCGTATTAGAAACATACAAATAAGGGTTTACGCCTATATGGTACTTATATGTTTCAATTGTTTCTCTTTTAAGTATAAAACAAGACCATAATACCTCATACCATGATGGTAAGTTTTGTGAGACTTTATGCCAATACCCGAAAGAATAATTTAATGGATTCCCTGACGCATCTATTAAATGACCTTTATATTTTTTAACTGCGACCATAGAATCAAACTCATTCCTAATTGATTCCCATTCGTTTATCATGCAGGAAAACTCATTAAACAATGGATTAGTCACTTGAACCCACATAATATCATCATTATCATTGCTATTTTTATTTATATCGTTAAGGATACCTCCGATTAATTCTGGTTGTTTAATCTCATTACCAGTTAATCTTTTGTCTCGAAGTAAAAAGTTCACGCCTTTCTCATCACACATACTTTTAACTTCTTGAGCTTCAGATGATATATATATTGTTTCTGGTTTAATACCAGAATTAAGAAGCTGTTCTATTTTTATATCAAACAAAGACTTTCCATTATAAAATGGAGTTATGTTTTTCTTTGGTACGCGTGTCGAGCATGTTTGGAGTGGGATAATTACTTTCATTTCTAATCCTTTTTGCTTTTTCTATTCAACTATTAATAACATTAATAAATTTTTATATTCTGTTAATTGTTTACGCTAACTATTTCTACATTTTTAAACGAAGATATTTTGATCTTTTTTATACTCCTCTACCCCCTCCTGAACATCATCAAAAAACCCAACCGCATTATCGTCTTTAAACACAATCGCCACATCACAAAACTCTTTCAATGAATTCAAGCTATGTGAAACCATCAAAAAACTAGACTCTTTATGCCTTTCTTTAAATAAATGAGCGCACTTCTCTTTAAACCTGGCATCACCGACTGCGGTTACTTCATCGACGATATAATAATCAAACTTAAATGCCATGCTTAAACCAAAACCCAGGCGAGATCGCATACCTGAGGAGTAAGTTTTGATCGGCATATCAAAGTACTTACCGAGTTCGGCAAATTCTTCAACAAACTCTATTTTCTCTTTCAGTTCTTCTTGCTTCGCGTATAACCGCGCAACAAATTTTACGTTTTCGCGTCCGGTTAAACTTCCCTGAAATCCACCGGCGAGGCCGACTGGCCATGATATCGTTTTATTGGTGATGATCTTTCCGCTATCGGGGCGGTCGATGCCACCAATCATTCTCAGTAACGTTGATTTACCTGCACCATTACGACCAATAAAGGCAACGCTTTTTCCTGAAGGGATTTCGATGTTTAAATCCTTAAACACATAGTGTCGCCCCGTTGGCGTGCGATATGACTTCGTCAAATTCTCAATCTTAATCATGATGTCAGCATTGCCTCCTCACGAGTTCGGTATAACGCCAGACCAATGAACAGGGTTATCAATGTGAACATTGCCAGGTAGTTCAGACTCACACCTTCGCTTATATAGCCAGGCATAACGGCCTCACGGCTTAGCTCCACCACATGTACTAATGGGTTCCAGAGTAGATAAGACCAATATTGCTTAGGAATTGAGTGCAGAGGGAACATGATGCAGGAGATGAAATAAAGAGGCTTAAGAAGTATCGGTAGAACCTTTTGCATTTCGGGGAAGGTTTTACCAACGACCATGAATATTAAGCCAATGCTGCATGAAAGTATGATCAGCAGACTCCAGGTAGCCACAAGTTGTAAAAAATTTGTTATCTCGAAATATTCGCCTGCCATCCTGACAATGAGCATAAGCAGAATATAAACAGCAACGTAAATCAGTGTCTCAAGCAGTGCACGTGCAATGATCGTATCGATGGGTTTTACTGGACGATAATTAAACAGCCCCTGGTTCGCTTCAATAGCGCCGACAGAACGTTTGCTGATACTGCTAAAGATAAAAAAGGGAATCAGGCCATTAAGTAAGAACACCGGGAACGAGATATCTGGCATCGTGCGGTGCATAATGTAACCAAAAATGCCCAACAGTATCAGCAAATGCGCAGAGGGTTCGAGAATCGCCCACAAATACCCCAGACGAAACTTACCAAAACGTGTTCGTATTTCTCGTAGAAATAATGCCTCTACGGTGACTTTCTGGACTTCAAATCCACTTCTTGCCATTTGATGATGTGATCCTAATCTCTTCAGGTACGCTACCGCCCTTGGCTTAACAGCTACCAATACACTGGAGGTAATACTTGTTTGTAATTGGATAAAATACGTTCAGACGGTTTGACTTTTTAATAACCGCAAACAATTTCAGCAGAAATTATTTCCGCAGGGATAAATTGATCTATTTCCGTCTCATTTTTTCTAATCCATTCTTCAGGCATGAATGTATTCGGTCTTCTGGTAATTTCAGAAAACTGGCCGTTTTAGAATGTAGAGTTAATTTCTCAGGAAATTATGCGTAACTCTTTTTGCTTAGCCTGTATGGGTAAAAAAGACGTAAAGCACCATGCATTCTGGATTACTCCGGAACACACTTATTCAAAATGAGCTTTTAATTTCGCAAGAAATTATTTTTGCTTTTACTGTTAACTACTGGATTATAACACCACCTATAAATTTTATGCGTAGCAACACCTGCAATCTGTTTCACACCAGAACGCACGAATTTATTACCAATCAATTGTTTACCGAGAAACTATTTCCCTATTTAAAATTCACTCATGTACTTCTTATTTATATCTTCAGTCCCATCTTTGCGGTCATATTTGTGATATTCATCACATTTAAACAATGTTATTTAAGTCGCAGGAATAATTCCGGCAGCAATTATTGTTGTCGATTAAAATATATGCCTTGATTATTTAGCGCGTTTATTTTAACCAGTGTTACAGCCAGCACTATCCCTCAGTAGATATACCTGAGCAGACATTGTTTCAAATCGACGGATAGTTTCTGTGGAAATTATTTTACTTACTTAAAATTTCCTTTCTGATTGTCTCCAGGAATTTTAGTAATTTCCAGGCTACACAAAATACAGATCACACAAGAATTATCCTATATGTTTTGACCTATCGATTGCCACCCAATGATTCATTACATCTATTAATGGTCATGATGTATTGCCACACTTAAGCATATTTATAGGACGCTGGGCTGTTTCAGGAGAGAACTCGTATCTGTTGTTTTGCAGAACATTCAGTGATGAGAGGAATGGGATATTTCTTATTGCAAAAATATTCAATTCGGTGAGTGGATAAGAAGATTATACACTCACCTTTCGGGCTGAATTTCACAGGGAATTTACTGGAACACTTATCCTCTTATCAACTCCAGTCGCTGCACATTCACCATCCCTGGCTTCTCACCTGCGCTGACGTCAATTTGTGTCACCCGCAGCGCATACTTTTCATCCAGCGCGTTTAACCAGTTCAGCAGGTCATTAAACACCACAGGATCTATCCAGACCTGAATATTCTCCCCGCGCTCAGCTATCCGCTTAATGACCACTGAATGCGCCGAAGCACTGTCACTAATGACCCGCGATACCTGCGCAGGCGTTGTTGTGGCGGATTTTCGCGCTGCGATAATATCCGGCGCGGCGCTCTTCAGTCGCGCGTTCATCGCCACCAGCTGCTGCAACATCGTCTCCTGTTGCTCAATCCGTTCGCTCAAAGGCTGCCAGATGAAGACGTAATATCCGGCGCTAAACAGAAACACCGCCGCAGCCAGTAACATGCCCTTTTCGCGCGGCGAACGCCCCGCGAGATGTTGAGCCAGCCAGTGTTCACCACGGCTTAACTGGCGCTCACGCCATTGCTGAAAATAGTGAATAAATTTATCGCGTAACATGTTATTTCCTCCGCAACGTTACGCCGCCGGAAACCGCCTCACCCTCTTTCTGTAACGCGTCCTGTTGCACAACATAATCTGCCGCCAGCGCGCTACGCAGTTTGTCGAAACTGGCAAAGTTTGCGGCCCGCAACTGGAGATGAAGCGTCTGGCGTTTTTGATCAAAGGTGAAACCACGCATCTCGATGTCGGAAAGTGACGCAGATTTCAGGGTGCTGGCTATCGCTGACAACTCTGCGAGCAGCCGGGTATCGTCGGCCTGCGGGCGATATTTTTTCAACGCCATCGTGACCTGAGAGCGTAAGTTCACAATCCGCTTCTGCTCCGGGAACAGTGTTAAGAACTGTTTTTCCGCCTGGGTGCGGCTTTGCGCCACCTGCTCGCTGACACTCCATAACGTCACGCCCCGTTCCACTGCCAGCGTAACCAGAATCAGCAATATCGGCATAACCATCACCCGCCAACGCGCCCACTGTTTTCGGTAGCTGACGCGAGGCTGCCACTGGCCGCTTAGCAAATTCCCTTCTGGTTCTCCGAATGTGGTAATGGCTGGCAGTGCCGTGATTGTCAGGCGTTCTGCGTCCGCATCAGCCCATGTAGATAGCTCTTCCGGCGCAATACCGACCACGGTCAACGAAAGCGGTAAATCCTGCTCATTGAGCTGTGCGCGTAACATGACCGGAGCCAGCGCCCGCCCGGCGCTCCATCCCCGGCACTCATTGATGCGGCAGATAACCCGTTGCGCATCGCCAGCCATATA
The DNA here is from genome assembly GCF_005280595.1 of Escherichia sp. MR. Lineage (NCBI taxonomy): Bacteria > Pseudomonadati > Pseudomonadota > Gammaproteobacteria > Enterobacterales > Enterobacteriaceae > Escherichia > Escherichia sp. MR. The sequence goes on from NZ_SZVK01000012.1 coordinate 32,364, forward strand.
ACCACAAGGAATAGACATCCAGTCCGGCGCGACAGTAGCGCGGGTGATACCGTTTTCCTGCAACCATTGCGCAATGTTGCGCATATGCTGTTGGTGAATCACTGCCACGGTTGCCAGTTGCTGGTCGATTTTCAACGGCGCAAAATGCAGTTCGTCGATATCCTGGTTCAGTTCTTCTTCCAGTAAGGCGGGCAGAATAGTGGGTATCTGCTTGCGAGGGACATCAGGCAGTTCAACCTGCCAGACGCTGATCCATTCGCCGGGAATGTAGAGTCGAATCGCATCGGTTTGCAGCCATTGCTGAAGCTGTTCATTGTCGACGTCAGGCCAGATACCGCACTCCACGTCGGCGGTACGGCGCTGCCAGCGGATGGGGTCGGTGGCGCAAAGCGGGAAAAAAATCTCAAGCATGGAACTCACTCACTTTCTCCTGTCTGATGCCAGAGAACAGAAAAGTGTTGTGGCCCCATGCGGACAATTAACGAGTTCATCGTCAGTTCAATCTCATTCACGGTGATATCCGAACGCAGCCAGAAGTAATTGCTGTCCACGCTCAGGACGGTTTTTAGCTGTTTTTTAGTACGCTCATCGACGTCAGCAAGTAGCGGCTGCGCAAGAAACTGATCGACATCTTCCCAACCCTTTGCCGGACGTTGTTGTAATAACGCCCGCGCCTGAACAGGGCTTAACCACGGGTCAAACAGCGCCTCAAGAATCACGCTTTGCGTGACGTCTAATGTGTTGATGTTGATTTGCCGGCGGGTCATCGGCAGCGCACAAACCAGCGGTTTCAGTTTTTGATAGAGTCCGGCGTCCATTCCCTGCACCACGCGCATTTCGCTGATATCAGCCAGCGGTTGATTCGCGGCATAGAACGGCACCGAGCGGGCGAGATACTCGCTGTCTTCACGCCCCAGCCGCGTCTGCACGCTGCGATCCTCGTCAATAAACTCCCACAGGCTTTCGGCTATCAGTTCAGCTCGATAAGCTGGCACATCCAGGCGCGAGATCAGGGCAATCAACTGTTGTACCGCGAGCGGACGCGATGCCGTCGTCGGCTGAGCTAGAACATTCAGGTTAAAGCAGGCCTGTGCGTCACGCAGAGTGACGGCGATTTGCCCCTGCGGCAGTGGGAAAAAACGAGGGCCGGAAGCCCACGGCTGCGCCAGATGCACGCGCTTTTCATTTTTCAGGCTCAGACTGAGTGCGCTCAGCGCCAGGCTTTCAGCACTGGCGCTGTACCACAGCGCCTGCTGGTACTCCTGCTGGCTGCGCGTTCGCCCAAGTTGTTGCTGCATCCGCCCGGAAAGCGTGATGGTTACCAGCATTATGACCGCCAGCAATATCAGCACCACGACCAGTGCCATTCCGCGTTTTGGTGGTGAGGTGATCATGATAATTGCGGCCCGCGTAACAACCAGATGCGTTCAATCTCGCCCCATTGTGGCGAATGCAGGGTCATGCGCACCGCCACAGGGATCGCCTGCCCTGACGACCAGCTCTCCTGCCAGCGCGTGCCGTCGTAGAACTGCAAACGGAGCGAATCCGCCGGGATTAATTTTTGCGTTGTTGGCTTCACACTGCCTGCTGCATCGGTCAGCGGCCAGGCTAGCCGTTCGAGATAACCGTCATGAATGCGGTAACCGACGGTGAGCAGATTACTGCGCGGCAGGCGCATCAACGGATTAACCACACCGCCACGCACAAAGCGTATCCCTTCACTCTCAGACGCCAGCACGCCAGCGCCAGCCAGTAACGCCGGTTCCCGCTGCCCCTGCTCGCCTCTTACCGGGCGTGGCATCATTTGCGTCAGATCGTGGGTCAGAAAACTCATCGTTTGCTGCATGAGGTTTAGTTTTTGATCGTGTCCGGCGACGGCGCTATTCACGCGCGTAACGCCGTTTGTCATCTGCTGCGCCATAAGTGCCAGCGAGGCAAAAATGGCGATTGCCACCAGCATTTCCAGTAACGTGAAACCAGCGCGAGTCCTTCTCACTGTTGGCCTCCCACGGCGCTAAACCAGGCGCGCCGTGACTGAATCACCGGAGAAAAGTCTTCGTGAAGGCTGACTTCAATATCCACCGCCTGGAGCAGCGCGTTACCGGTATTCAGCGGTGTGGTTCGCCAGTACCAGCGGCTTCCTGCCATATCGCTCTCGCCCTGATGCCTGACAGCCCGTTGTTCGCGGGTCATCAGGTAGAGCAGTGCGGTCTGGTTTTCAGCTACCCAGCCCGCTACCGTTTTCTCCTCAAGAACCTGCTGATTACTCAGCGCACCGCTGGCGATCTGTAATACCGCCGTGGCAGCCAGCGCAAAAATCGCCAGTGCGAGCATCACTTCCAGCAACGTAAATCCGCGCTTCATGGCATCCTCTCATCACATTGATTGAGGGATAACGCGCCATCGTGCGCCAGCTTTACCGCCCAACATGCGTTTTGCGCCGCCGAGTAGAAGCGCAGCGTAAACGGCGTGGCGGGTTCAAAAGGCGAGAAGCGGATCTGCGGAGTCTTCTTTTTCGCCTCTTTTTGCAGTTCCAGTTCAATATCATGCAGCGTCAGGCGACGACGTTGCAGCTCCAGCGCATACTCTTTCTGCCAGATATCACTTCCGGGTTGTAACAGCATCTGCACCTGTTTCGGCACCGTAACCTGTGCCGATAACCGGGTCGCAGAAACGGGCAACCACTGCCCCTGACGACGTTGCATAAACTGGTAGCCAGGTGGGTCGATTAGCACACCGAGTGTTTTCCCTTCGATCACTGCCCTGTCCTTAAACTGCGCAAAGCGAGTCAGAAAATCCTGCGCCGCTTTTTTCGCAGGCGATTCAGAATCGGTCGCAAAAGTCTGTACCACGCCCACACTGGCAAGGCCGATAAGGAAAATCACCAGCATGATTTCCAGAAGAGTGAATCCGCGTTCAGGCACTGATTACTGAAACTCCTGCAAATTCCAGTTACCGATATCTGCGCCAGCGCCTTCCCCGTTTTCCTGACCATCCGCCCCTAAGGTATAAACATCAAACAGTCCTTTTTCACCCGGGCTGAGATACTGATAATCATTGCCCCACGGATCTTTTGGCAGTCGTTTAATGTATCCACCTGGACGGTAGTTGCGGGAATCCGCCATATTGGCCGGTTGCTGGATCAGCGCCTCAAGCCCCTGCTCGGTAGTCGGATAACGCCCGTTATCCAGTCGGTACATATCCAGCGCGTTTTCCAGCGCCACGATATCGCTGATGGCTTTTTGCCTGTCCGCTTTTTCTTTGTTGCCCAGCAGGTTAGGCACCACCAGGCTTGCCAGAACGCCAAGAATAACAATCACCACCATCACTTCCAGCAGGGTAAAACCTGCCCGTGGTTTTTGTGTGCGGGATAACGAATTCATGTGATAACTCCGTAAATTACATTCCAACCATATTGTTCAGTTGCAGCATCGGCTCGAGGATGGCAATGACGATAAACAGCACCACGCCCGCCATCATCACCACCAGAGCAGGCTCAAACAGCCCCAACGCCAGCCCCACCTGGGTATCAAACTCCCGCTCCTGGTTGACTGCGGCCTGTTCAAGCATGGTTTCCAGCTCGCCGCTCTGTTCACCGGAGGCGATCATGTACAGCATCATCGGCGGGAACAGGCGAAGCTCCGCCAGCGCGGCGCGCAGACTGCTTCCTTCGCGAACGCGATCTGCCGCTAGCAGCAGTTGTTGCTCGACATAGCGATTTGCCGACACGGCGGCAGCGGTCTGAATGCCTTCCAGCAGCGGAACACTGCTGGCGGTGAGGATGCTTAACGTGCGGGAAAAACGCGCCGTATTCAGCCCGCGCGCAACACGCCCCGTCACAGGCAGGCGCAGCAAGGTTTTATCCCAGCGCAGCCGCATAGCAGGATTTTTGAGTAGCCGTTGCCCCAGCACCAGAAGCCCCAGCAAACCTACCAGCCAGTAAACGCCGCTGGCCTGTAACGCGTCGCTCATGGCGATGAGCATTCGGGTGGAGGCGGGTAGCGCGTGTCCGAGATGATCAAACTGTTCGATAATTTTCGGCACTACCGCCGTCAACAAAATAGTGACCACGCCCGTTGCCACCACCAGCAATACCAGCGGGTAGAGCATGGCCTGCAACAGACGTGATTTCAGGCGCTGGCGCTGTTCGGTGTAATCCGCCAGGCGATTGAGCACCACGTCGAGATGCCCGGATTTTTCTCCGGCAGCCACCATCGAACAAAACAGAGAATCAAAGACGCGGGGATGTTCGCGCAGGCTGTCCGACAGGGTATAACCTTCCTGAATCCGGCTGCGTAGCGCCATACCGAGGCTTTTTACATGCAGTTTTTCACTTTGCTCACTGACCGCCTGTAAGCAGGTTTCCAGCGGCATTGCTGCCTGCACCAGCGTTGCCAGTTGACGAGTGAACAGCGCCAGATCTGCCGCCGCCACGCGACGATGTGCGTGTCGCCGACGCTGCAACATTCCCCCTGACGAAGCATTCAGCCGGGCTTCAATGTGCACGGGGATAAGCTCTTTACCGCGCAACAACTGGCGGGCATGACGCGCGGAATCCGCCTCAATCATGCCTTTGGTTTTGCGACCATTACGCTCCAGCGCCTGATAGTAAAACAGTGCCATTACGCCTCCATGGTTACCCGCAGCACTTCATCGAGAGAGGTTTCTCCGGCGAGCACTTTCTCAATGCCGTTGCTGCGGATACCCGCAGAGTGTTGCCGGACATAACGTTCCAGCTCCAGTTCCCCGGCCTGACGGTGGATCAAATCACGCAATGTGGCGTCCACCACGATCAACTCATGGATGGCAGTACGCCCGCGAAAACCTTTGTGATTACAGGCGGGACAGCCCTGCGGATGGTACAGAGTGACGGTACGCGCATCGGTAATCCCCAACAGGCGTTTTTCTTCGTCAGTGGCAGGCGCGGGCTGGCGGCAGTCGGGGCACAGCGTGCGAACCAGTCGCTGCGCCATCACGCCCGTCAGACTGGAAGAGAGCAGGAAAGGCTCAACGCCCATATCCTGCAAACGTGTGATCGCCCCCACCGCCGTGTTGGTATGCAGGGTTGACAGTACCAGGTGTCCGGTCAATGACGCCTGGACGGCGATTTCTGCGGTTTCGGTATCGCGGATTTCACCCACCATCACCACATCCGGATCCTGACGCAAAATCGCGCGCAGGCCACGGGCGAAGGTCATCCCGACGCGGGTGTTGACCTGCGTCTGACCGATCCCTTCAATCATGTATTCGATGGGGTCTTCAACCGTGAGAATGTTGCGCGAGTGGTTGTTCAGCTCCTGCAATCCGGCGTACAGCGTGGTGCTTTTGCCGGAACCTGTAGGCCCCGTCACCAGAAAGATACCGTGCGGTTTGTGTAACAGCTGGCGCAATTGCGCGGTCAGTTCATGACTTAACCCCAGACGTTCCAGCGTCAGGCGAGCCTGGTTTTTGTCCAGCAGTCGCAGCACCACGCGCTCGCCCCAGGCGGAAGGCATGGTGGAGACACGCACGTCAATCGCCCGACCGCCCAGCAGCAGCGCAATACGTCCATCCTGCGGTACGCGTTTTTCGGCAATATCCAGCCGCGCCATCACCTTGATACGCGATACCAGCAACGAGGCCAGTTTGCGCCCCGGTCGCAGCATTTCATGTAATGTGCCGTCAACGCGAAAACGGATCACCAGACTCTTTTCAAACGTCTCGATGTGGATATCCGAAGCGCCTTCTTTAATCGCCTCTGCCAGCATGGCGTTGATCAGTTTGATGATCGGCGCATCGTCGTCACTTTCCAGCAGATCTTCCGTTTCCGGCAGTTCTTCTGCGAGGGTAAAAAAGTCCTCGGCAGAACCGAGATCTTCCATCAGCTGGCGAGCCTCGGAAGAGTCACGCTGCCAGACCGCATTCAGCCGCTGTTCAAACTCGGCCTCATCGATTTGCCGCAGCGTAAAGGGCGCGTTCAGCCCCCGTTGCAGCTCCTGCAAAACAGAGAGCGACAGCGGATGCACATGGAGGATCTCCAGCGACGCTTCGCACCATGCCACCAGGCTAAACCGACGGCTGAAACTGTAGGGCAGACGCACGGTGTTAGCGGCGGTTTCCTGTGCTACAGGCACCATTAACGCGTTCTCCCGGCATTGAGGAATGCGCGTACTTCCGGCGGTAGGGCCTGGTTTTGCGCTGGCAGTACCGGCTGCGCGGTGTGCGGCATCAGGCTTAAGCCTTGCTCATCACGATAGATTTGCTCGGCGCGCATATAGTTATATTTGCGCTGCGACACGCCGTCTGCCGCCATACCGTCACGCAGAATGGTTGGACGGATAAACACCATCAGGTTACGTTTTTCTTTTTTATCCGCCGTCGATTTAAACAGGTTACCAATCAATGGGATATCGCCCAGCAGCGGCACTTTCGCCACGCTTTCTCCCGCCTGGTCGTCCATCAGACCGCCAAGCACAATCAGCTCACCATCGTTAGCCAGCACGGTGGTTTTCAGTTTGCGCTCACCAAACACGACGTCGAGGCTGGTCTGTCCTTCCACCTTCGAGACTTCCTGCTCAATCACCATCTGTACCGCGTTACCTTCGTTAATCTGCGGCGTGACTTTCAGCATGATGCCGACTTTTTTCCTTTCTACCGTGTTGAAAGGATTGCTGTTATTGGAACCAACGGTAGATCCGGTTAGTACCGGAACATCCTGCCCCACCATGAAGAAGGCTTCCTGGTTATCCAGCGTGGTGATGCTCGGCGTGGAAAGGACGTTCGAGCTGGAGTCGTTTTTAACCGCCTGTACCAGCGCCATCCAGTCGCCTTTCACCACGCCAACCGCCGTACCGCTAAAGCCAGAAAGAAGCTGGGCGAGCGTGGAGAGATCGCCGTTGGTGTCCGGGTTAATGGTGGTGGCGCCGTTTTCGCTGATCACCGTGGAGCCTTTCTGCGGTTTCGCCTGAGAAATCGCTGCCCCCAGCGTGCCGATAGGGATCTGCGTGCCGTTGGCAAACTGCATTAACCCGGCATCTTTCGACGCCCACTGCACGCCGAAGTTGATATTGCTACCTTCGGCAACTTCCACGATCAACGCCTCGACATGCACCTGAGCACGGCGAATATCCAGTTGTTCAATCACGCTTTGCAGCGACTGCATGATGTCCTGCGGCGCGGTAACAATCAGGGCATTACTGTGTTTGCTGGCGGCAATGGAGACAACCTCACGCCCGCTACCGACCGTGCCTTCCGCCTCTTCTTTAGCTGCCGTGAGCGTGCCGCTGACCTGTTTCAGAACATCGACCAGATCTTCCGCTTTGCTGTATTTGAGATAGAACACCTGGCTGTTGCCGCTGCGCTCCATTTCTGAGTCCAGACGACGGATCAGGCGGCGCATTTTGTCTCGCGTGGCAGGATCGCCGCTGATAATCACGCTGTTGGTGCGTTCATCGGCGACAATCTGTGATTTCAGCGTCGCTGGCTGGTTCTCGCCGCTGTTTTTAGTCAGGCTTTCCAGCACGCGAGCAATTTCCGAAGCCGAGGCGTTATCCAGCGGGATAACCTCTTCGGTGCGGTTCCCCGCATGATCCACGCGCTGGATCACTTCCGTCAGCCGTTCCACAACTGAGGCGCGTCCGGTGAGCATAATCACGTTGGAGGGATCGTAATTAACGACGTTGCCAGAACCTGCGCTGTCGATCATCTGGCGCAAAATCGGTGCCAGCTCGCGTACCGACACATTGCGTACCGGCACCACTTTAGTGACCATTTCATCACCCGCGTAGTTGTCGCTACCTTCACCGACCAGCGGCAGCGGCTCGACTTTCGCGGCACTGGATTTCACCACCTTCAGCACATCGTTTTCCATCGGTACGACGGCATACCCCTGCGCTTCCAGCAGGTTAAGGAATAGCTGGTAATACTGGCGTTCATTGAGCGGGGTCATGGTACGAATACTCACTTTCCCCTGCACACCCGGCCCCATAATGATGGTTTTATTAAGGTTAGCGCCGACGGTTTCGATGAACGATTTCAGGTCGGTATCTTTAAAATTGGCGGTGAAGGTGGCTTCTTCCGCCCAGACCGGTGAACTACATAATGCCGCTGCCAGCACCAGCGGCAGTAAACGCTTTTTTGTTTTGAGGCCAGTTGTCTTCTTACGCCAGACCGACAACGTAATATCACGCCAAAACACGATGAATGATTCTCCTGGATTAAATGCGGTTAGCGCAGCGCGATGGAAAGGTCGTAGCGCGCACCCTTGCGTAAAACCGTAAGTTGAATGGAATCCATTGAAGGTAACTGCCGCATCAGAGCAATCATTGCTCGTGGATCAGTAAAATCCTGCTGATTTAACGCAATGGCGATATCGCCTTCCTTGAAACCGCTGGCATCGAACAGAGAACGATCTGCCCCCGGTTTCACTGCATAACCGACAATCCCCTCCTTACGCACGGGCGTAAGCTGGATATAGTTAAAAATTTTCTGCGGATCTTTCGCCAGCGCCTGACGCACGGCAGCCGGGATCTCAACTGGCGCACTGGCAGCAGGCTCAACAACAGCTTGCTTTGCTTCGTCACTGACGGCTTTTTTGTTGGTCACGGCAACGGTGGAACGCTCCTCTTCTGCCAGGCTCAGGCGCTCTATTTTTCCCTGATAGCGCAGCATCACATGGTCGCGGTTGATTTCCTCAATCACCGCGTTGTGAGAGCCAAGTCGTTCACCCTGTAAATAGACCTGCTGTTTGCCGCCTTCTTCAATAACCGCGCCGGGTCTGGCACCAAAGGCGATCCCGCGCAGCACCACATTAAGACGCGTTTCTGCCACCGGCGCAGGTTCGGGTTGTTTTACCGGCGCGGCGACGGGCTGATATTTGCCAAACCAGTTTTGCTGGCTGATTAATTGCACGTCTTTTTTATCGAACGTTTTTGCATCCGCACGTGCCGGTTTATTCGCCGATGGGGAAACCGCCGTATATTCCGCAGAAAAGGAGATATAGCGCCAGAGTGAATACGCCATTTTTGCAGAAATAATAAGCAGCACCAGCCAGAACATCGCGCGTACAATTTTTCGCAGATGCTCTTTGTCTGTATTAAGAGATTGTCTCTGGCTAAGAGTGTGACGAATTTTAGTCAGCCACTGAATGAGATAAATTCGTGCGTCACGAAAAACAACCCGCGCCAATTTATATACCCGACGTTATGCTTTGACTATTCCACAGGTGGTACGATCCAGTTTCCTCTGATACTGGTTACCTGTACGTGTATCATTAATCGTTATGCTGTAATTAATTCCCTCAGTGATCATTAATTTCACCGTCGGGTCAGCGCACATTTGTCGTTGATAGCTGGTTAAAAAGGCGTCAGGCGTCTGCGTGGTTTGTGTACCCGCTTCGCTGATAATGGTCATTTTTACCGTCGCACCGCTACTTTGCGCCAGCACTAAGGTATATCCCGCAGATTTAATTGGCAGGTTTTGACTGATATTTTGCGCCTGTTTTTTCGCCAGTAAACTGGCGTTTTCATTATGGCTGGCGCAGCCACTTAATAATCCTGTAACGCTCAACAATAGCGATATTAATACCCTCCCTGGCATCTTTTTTATCGACATGGTTAATAATCTCTAAGGTTATTAATAAGAGTAAAAATGTCACTTCGATAATGACGCGGTTATCATTAAAGCAATGCCTGTAGATAAAGTGTTGCTATACCGCCCAGACTTAAACATGGTCCAAAAGGCAGCGTCGTTGATCCTTTTTTTGTAATAACGGCATATATCAGGCCGCAGCATGAGGCGATTAAAGCAACATTGGGCAGCGACAACGCCCCCACCCAGCCACCTAAAGCGGCGAAGAGTAATACATCGCCCATGCCTAATGCTTCTTTACGCAGAACTATTCCGGCTATCCAGCGCAGCGAGTAAAAAGTGATAAACCCCACCAGGACGCCGGTGACTGCGTCTTGTAGCGTTAACGGACTCTGCTGCGCCCATGCCGCAATCAGTCCTGTCCACAATACGCCCTGAGTAAAAACATCGGGCAGCCATTGGTGATCGAGGTCGATGACACTCGCGGCAATCAGCCAGGCGGATAATATCATCACCGCCAGCCCCCATCCACTTTCCGGCCAGACCAGACTCGCCAGCAAAAAAGCGAGTGCCGTTAATAACTCCACCAGCGGATAACGCTTGCTGATTTTCGCCTGACAGTCGCGGCAGCGCCCTTTGAGCATCAGCCAGGAGAACAGCGGAATATTGTCACGAACGCGGATGGTCTGCTGGCAATGCGGACAGTGCGAACGTGGCAGCGCCAGGCTTATTTTTGACTGCGCACTCGGCGTTTCACCGTGAAACTCCGCCATTTGTTGGCGAAGCATGATGGGGTAACGCCAAATCACCACATTCAAAAAACTGCCGATGATTAATCCTCCAACGGTTGCCAGAATGGGCATCACCGCTGGATATTGCTGAAAAACATCAAAATGCATGGTTAAAGGTTGTTTGTTGTAATTTGCCGGATGCGGCGTAAAACGCCTTATCCGGCATACAGGAGTCTGCCAACGCAAGTAATCGCGGCTTTTCCTGTAGCTCCGATAAGTTGGCACATCGGGCATATGTGTTAACCCGGTGCGCCTTATTTCATGCCGGATGCGGCGTAAAACGCCTTATCCGGCCTACGGGTGTCTGCTAACGCAAATAATCGCGGCTTCTTCCCTTCAGGCCCGATAAGATGGCGCATCGGGCACATGTGTTAACCCGGTGCGCCTTATTTCATGCCGGATGCGGCGTGAACGCCTTATCCGGCATACAGGCTTACTCGGCAGACATCTTATGCTCGGTAACCGTATTAATGGTTTCCGGCCCTTTTTCCGGTTTCGGCAGGCCAAGCGACGCCAGCGTCTTGTAAGCCGACTGGCTCACACCGCCCTCGAAGTTCATCTCGCTCACCCCCGGCAACTGGTAAGCATTCGCGCCCGGATTCCATTTCTTAAAGAACTCCGAAAGATCCGTCTGGGCTACCCAGGAGGCGCACAGCATCAGCGTGTCGGCAGCGTTACCGTTGGATTCAGCACAATAATTCTTGCCGCCGAAGGTGTTGTCGCCAACATCATCGCCGCGTGCTTTACGGTGCATCAACTGGAACAGGTTCCAGCCTTTCATCCCTTCACGATCGCTGTAGAACGCTGGCAGGTTGCCCTGCGGATACCACTTCGTGATATCAAAGTTTTTCTCTGCCCACTCTTTCAGCTGTGCGTACATCAGCAGACGGTCACCCGCACCGCCGCGTGCCCATGCCTGACCGTTGCTCTCGTTCAGATATTCCGGCGCAACGGTAATATCGTCAGCGACACGGTTCATCTTGCCGAGATAGCGATCCTGCATGTACAGCGCCAGCACGTTGTTCGCTACTTCAGTTGCGCCCGGTACAGTCAGCGGCGTTTCTGCAGCGTTGTGCCCCACTTCATGCCAGATCAGCCAGTCGTTCAGCGGCGTCGTCGGCAGCGTGGTGCTGTTCGTCGAGAAGCTGCTGTTCATCACCGGATAACCAGAGTGCGCATCACCGATGGAGATCTGCACATCGTTGGCGAAACGATGTTTATGCCCCGTCAATGCTTTATAGGTAAACATCCGGTGCTTACCGCTCGTTTCATCACGACCGTAGAAGTCATTCATCGAGCTGGCAAAGGTATCCAGATCTTTAGCGAATTCTGCTACACCACCAGTGAAATTGCTGGCCTCAAGGTTCTTCTTCGGCGTGGTATAAACGAAAGCGTCTGACTCCAGCTCGCCCAACGGCGCAGGGGATTTCAGATCGTTTTTCCATTTACCGTCTTTATAGAACGGCGCTTTTACCACACCGGTAAAGGTGAAGCTGGCAGATTTATTATTCTCCTTGCTGTCGCCCTTGATATAAATCAGACCACCGTAAGGAACCGTAAACTTCACCGTGCCATTAGCCTCCAGTGTATACGTTTTAGTCACTCTCGGCGGACGGTTCAGCGCGACCTCATGCTTCTCACGCCCGGTCAGGTCGTCGGCCAGCGCCACGGTGACAGTCACAGGAACGTTCGCATTGGACTTAATGGTGACCTCTTTCTGAGCCGGAGCCCATAGACCAGTAGACTGCATGTTACCCGCAAACCATTTGGTCGGATTCGAGTACAGGCTGATGGTTTCAGTAACATTCTCACCTTCAGCCGATACTGCTCCCGGATACTTCTCGACATCAACTTTGATGTTCAGATCCCACCAGGAACGCCCCAGCATCAGGCGAGTCAGCGGTTTTTCCATATAGTTGAGCGGATAGCTCGGGTTCATCATGCCCGCTTTGCCACTATTTTCACCGTAGATCATCTTGTTATCGACAAGCGATTGTTTCAGCTCTGCGGAGCACTGCGTGCCTTTGGTGTAAGCATCGTTGGCGTAGCAGTTCAGGAACTCGGTGAACGTTTTAAAGCCCAGCTCGTCATCCTTGCTGCTGTCATAGCTGTATTCAATTTCATTCCACAGCCAGACCGACATGTTCTGGTACAGACGTTCCAGATCGACGCTGCTCAGACGCTCACCTTTGCGACCATTGGTACGGAAATAAAGCTCGTGCTGATACAGGCGCTGAATGTTGGTGCCTAAATCCGCCGCCTGCACCATCGCTTTCGCGGTGTCGGCGCTGAGATTCAGTTGCGTATAGCGCGGAACAAACATGCCAGTATTATTCTCTGGCGTTACAGGAACCCCCGTGCCAGGACGATGTTCCAGACAGTTGACCTCGTAGTGGTAGTCAGGATCCTTACACACCTCTAATCCAGGAAATGCCTTAAGGATTTTTGCCTTTGCCGCCTCCAGGGACTCGTTTGTTTCATGCTCCGCCTCATCGATAAAGGCATAACGCTTGACCTGTTTGCCATCGACATCTTCCAGCCAGCTGGCCACTTCCAGTTTCGGCTTGTCATCAGGCTTGTTTTCTTGCTGGTATTTCCAGATAACTTCTTTCGTTGTTTCATCGATGGTATACGGCGGTTTACCGTCGACAAACGGATAACGTTCATATACCCAGATACCTTTTTCGCGCTGCTGACGAACGCGATCCGGATACCCTTGAGGATCGTTATTCACCACCGACTTGTTCAGTGCCATTGACAGGCCTGCGGCATCAAGCAGACGCACAAAGCCGGACGCACTCTCTTCCTTAAGATTGCTCATCACGTTTTCCATGATCAGCACCGATCCGCCTTTGTTCAGATAGGCGATCAGATCCGTCACATCCTGCTGAGTCAGCTTCGGTTTGCTGGTATCTGCACGCAGCGGGATTGCATAGGGATCGCCAGACCACTGAGTCACATACTCAAAGCCGTTGAGGATCAGCAAAGGAACTTCATCTGGATTCAGATTGCCATAACTGGTCAACGGTTTAACCGTGATACCTGCGAAATCCTTATGGAAAGCAAACGGTGCACTATTTCCTAATACCTGACCCGCTTTTTTGAAATAAACCGTATCCAGGTTAGTGCCCACGGTCATGCTGGTTTTCGCGTCCGGCAGCCAGCGTTCATTTGACAGATAGCGCAACACGTTCTCCATGAAGTTCTTCATGTCGTCCGGATCGCTGTCGAGCGTACACTGTCCGTCGCTATTAACCCCCCCGTTCCAGCTGTAACCGTTCGGGCAACGCAGGATGCTGTTGTAGTGCGGGTTACCGATAACCATCAGTTTGCCCTCACCAACTTGCCCCAGCGAGATAAACGGCAGGTTGAAGGTGGCAGTTTCGCGTGTCACGTTCTCCGGTCGCACAATGGAAGGCGCTTCCGTAATGTACGCCAGCTCGTTTTTATCCCAGGCGCGTTTTTCGCCAAACGCCAGCCAGTAGTTTTTATCATTACGCGCCATCAGAATCGGGAATGCCGCGTTGGAGATATTCACCACCGCCTGACCGCGCGCATTACCGGTGCTACCATAGAAGTTGGTAGAGTCATGAAAAACGTGGAATTTCGTCACTGATTTGTAATCTTTATCCACACCCCACAGCTTGTTGATAACGCCCTGAATCTGACCTTCGTTAACATTGCGAGCAGTCAACGAGAACCAACGTTGAGAGTTGCAGCCCCCAAGGGAGTCACAAATCGCCGTATCAATCTCTTTAGCCTGCCCGGATTTAAGTTGCTCAAGAAATTCGTTCTTCCGCTCAAAGGTTTGATCGCCTTCGCTCAACGTCTCGCCATTGGATAACGAGAGATTGATAATCTCGTTGATCACGTTGGGATACTCGGCAAAGACCTGGCGCACTACATCCGGCACTTCACGCTCATCATTTTTTCCGGCCTGGGAGTAACGATGAATAAGTTGATCGATATTTGCCCCGCGAACTTCATCGCCCAGTTCCGTCAGTGCAATAGTCGACTTATTGCCGCGTACTGAACCCAGTTCAAAGGTGTCGATACCAAAGGAGATGGTTTCACCCCAGCTGAAGTTGAATTTGCCGTTTTCGCCAGTTACGCCACGGCCTGAGCTGGTGTAGTAATTTACGCCAACCACACCATTGCCCATGCTGTCGACCAGGCGACCTTCAGAAAGAATGATTTCCGTAGGTTGATACTGATAAAACTGTTCCGCGTTAGCCGACACGAAGGAAGCGTTCAGATCCGGTTTTGTTCCCGGCGTCGTGACGGGCACTACCGGTGAAGTATGAGTGGATGGCGCCTTATCGGTCGCGGCATTGTTTTCCACCTCTTCATTGACCAGCTTTTTGAACGCTTCCGGTGCCAGATCGATTTGCTTATACAGCGAATCGAAGCGTTTACTCTCCATCACCGAGGAGAAGGTCAGGCAAACCTGTTCTGTATCCGCCGGACAACTGTTCATGGAGGTTACCAGCGAGAGCGCATTGCTTTTCTTATCGTCGGACTCCGCCAGTTCTTGCGAGTCCTCAAGGCTAAACGACACTTTTTCAACCGCACGCAGGCTACGCGCAGCTTCTGACTGAGTGTTGAAGGTGGCAATTGTCGTGTTACCCGCCACGCAAGTAACGTCCTCGCCAGGTGTAAAAGTAAAGCCGTCGCTGGATTCACCATTACATTTAGCACCGATTACCCGCTGGCTTCCGCCCAGGGTCAGATAACCCGTTTTCGTAGGAACAGGTTCTGGCTCCGGTTCTGGCGTTGGCTCTGGATCAGGTGTCGGATCCGGAGTAGGTTCAGGCTCCGGCGTCGGCTCCGGGTTTGGTGTTGGATCAGGTTTCACTTCCGGCAAAGACCCTGTTCCAGAATCTACAGGCGGAGTATCGGAGGACGATCCTGAACCACCGCCATCACAACCGGCTAACAGGGTTGCGCTCAAAATAGCCGCTAAAAGCGATTTCTTATATTTAAATTTCTTATTCATTAATAACGCAAGTGACAAAATAAAGTTAAAAGATTCGTAACTGGGGAAATAGTTTTATGCTTTATCTTCTCTAATAATTTCCTCCATTCTTAAGAAAACTGCATTATTGATAACAAAACAGGTGAAATTTATAAGAATATCCCCTATACGATGCCAGTCGGGGTATTTATCAAAAGATTTAACAAACAAAAAAGTAACAATTATTCACAATGTGACTATCTCAAGCTGTTGATATTTTTAACGATTGCGATTGCAAAAGCAACAGATAGCACGGTGTTTACTCATCAAGCGAACATAATTAATACAGACTTGTTTTGCGGGACAAAAAAATAGATATTCTCACGCACTTAATTATTTGGCGGGTTATCTGAATACAAAACATTATTGCTGCATAGATAATAAATCGGGAAATGATTTTTTAATTAATAAGACAGAATAATGTAACCAGCAAAGAATGAAGCCGGATGATATTGACGATCATCCGGCTTTGTTGACTTACGAGACTAACATTCCGGTAAACACATACGCCTGCAACAGCGTGATAATGCCGATAACGCTGGCAAAAATCAGACTGTGCTTCACGGTGTAGCGGAACAGTTCAGATTCTCGACCCACCATGCCCGTCGCGGCGCAGGCCACGGCGATAGATTGTGGGGAGATCATCTTGCCAGTTACGCCGCCGCTGGTGTTTGCTGCCACCAGCAGAGTGTCAGAGACGTTGATTTGCTGCGCCGTGGTCGATTGCAGTGAACCAAACAGGGCGTTAGAGGAAGTGTCCGAGCCGGTAAGGAATACCCCCAGCCAGCCGAGGAATGGCGAAAAGAACGGGAACATCACGCCAGTGCCCGCCAGTACCAGTGCCAGCGTGGTGGACATGCCGGAATAGTTGGTCACGAAGGCAAATGCCAGCACCATGCCAATCGACAATATCGGCCACTTCAGGCTAATTAGCGTTTCGGCAAAGACGCCAATGCCTTTCTTGATCCCCACGCCGAGAATGAAGATAGAGATAATCGCCGCAATAAAAATAGCGGTGCCGCCAGCAGACAGCGGGTCGAATTTAAAAACCGCATCCATCGGTGTCGGCTGGGCGACAATGGGCGCCGCTTTCAGTACCTGCTGATGCAAATGAGGGATCTGGAAATTAATCACCAGCGAATAAAACGCACCGCCCGGAGCAAATAACGCTTTAAATGGCTTCATCGTCCAGATGGTGACCAGCACCGTTAAGATTAAAAACGGTGACCAGGCGCGTATGATTTGCCCCAGACTATATTCTGAAGGCACGGGACCGCCAGAAGACGGTTTATTCACCACCATCGCACCTGCGGATTGCCCCATGCTGATTGCCGTTTCGGTATTTTTCGGCCGCCATACTTTAAGGAATAAAGAGAGTGAGACGATACTCACCAGCGCCGAAGTAATATCCGGCAGTTCCGGGCCAATATAGTTAGAAGTAAAGAACTGAGTAACCGCAAAGCTACCACCCGCAACCAGCGCCGCTGGCCACGTCTCTTTCACCCCTTTCCAGCCGTCCATCATCGCCACCAGCCAGAACGGCACAAGAACTGACAGGAACGGCAACTGACGTCCCGCCATTGCACCAATATCAAACGGATCGATTCCCGTTACCTGACCGGCGACCAGAATTGGCACACCCAACGCACCAAACGCCACCGGCGCAGTGTTGGCAATCAGGCACAGCCCCGCCGCGTATAACGGTTTGAAACCCAGCCCCACCAGCAACGCACCGGTAATCGCCACCGGTGCGCCAAAGCCAGCCGCCCCTTCCAGCAGTGCGCCAAAGGAGAAACCAATCAGTAACACCTGCAAACGCTGATCGTCGGTGATGGAGATAACCGAGCTGCGGATAATATCAAACTGCCCGCTGGCAACGGTTAATTTATAGAGGAATACCGCTGCGACAATAATCCACGCAATCGGCCATAAGCCATAAATAAAGCCATATCCCGCAGCAGCAAATGCCATATCGATCGGCATTTTAAAGGCGAATATCGCAATCAATATCGATAATATAAGGGTTATTGCTCCGGCGACATGTCCTTTCAGACGTAATACCGCGAGTGCAACGAAGAAGAATATTATCGGGATCAAGGCGACCAGAGCGGATAGCCCCAGTCCTCCCATCGGCATATACATTTGGGTCCAGGTAACCATATTGTTCAGTCTCTTATTATCTTTATATGCTTGATATACTTAAGGTTGTAATAAGCAAAAGAGGACCGAACTGTAAAATATAGGGGTTATACTTTACAGCAACAGCACGCTGCTAACGCAATTGCTACCTCTGGCATAACAAGTATATCGGGTAAGGGTTTCTGTTCCGCACACGCAGGCGCAGAGTATCGTTAAGATGTCCATATTGTTGTTTTAATCCCGCTAGTGATGCGCTACGGGTATTTAATATTGTTAAACCCTGATAATCGCTCCGGTTATTTCCGGGGTAAATGTACTACCGCAGTAACTATAATAGCCCCGACAATAAAACTTGCCGGGGCTTTTGCTATTGCTATTAATGACTTTCTTTTTCGCGTAAACGCCAGGCATGTAATAACGGTTCGGTATAACCGTTTGGCTGTTTCACACCGAGGAAGATTAAATCGCTGGCGGCTTTAAATGCACACGAGTTAGCGAAATTCCCCACCATCGGACGATACGCCGGATCGCCAGCGTTTTGCTGATCCACCACTTTCGCCATGTTCTCCAGCGACGCCTGCACCTGTTCTTTGGTCAGAATACCGTGACGTAACCAGTTGGCGATATGCTGGCTGGAGATGCGCAGCGTTGCGCGGTCTTCCATCAGCGCCACGTTGTGAATATCCGGCACTTTTGAACAACCAATCCCCTGCTCCACCCAACGCACCACGTACCCCAGAATCCCCTGCACGTTGTTATCCAGCTCTTGTTGGATCTCTTGCGCCGACCAGTTCGCGTTTTCAGCTACCGGAATAGTCAGCAGATCGTCCAGCAGAGGTTCAAATTCAGCATTGAACTCGGTCTGGGCAATGTTGGCTTGCACGCTCTGTACGTTGGTTTGGTGGTAGTGCAGCGCATGGAGTGTAGCGGCGGTTGGCGACGGAACCCAGGCCGTGTTTGCCCCGGCACGTAACTGATCGCCCTTTTGGCTGTACATGTCCGCCATCAGATCCGGCATTGCCCACATGCCCTTACCGATTTGCGCTTTACCGCGCAGCCCACAGAACAGACCAGACAGCACGTTATTGCGCTCGTAGGCTTTGATCCACGGTGTCGATTTCATCTGGTTTTTACGCAACATCGGGCCAGCTTCCATCACCGAATGCATCTCATCGCCGGTACGGTCGAGGAAACCGGTATTGATGAACGCCACGCGGTTGCGTGCCTGAGCGATACAGCTACGCAAGTTCAGCGAGGTTCGGCGTTCTTCATCCATAATGCCCATTTTCAGGGTATTCGGTGCCATACCGAGCATTGTCTCAACGCGGGTAAACAGTTTGTTGGCGAACGCCACTTCCTGCGGACCGTGCATTTTCGGTTTCACAATATAGACACTACCAGTGCGCGAGTTTTTCTGCACTTTTAAATCATAGAGGGCAATCGCGCCTGTCATGACACCATCAAGAATGCCTTCCGGGATTTCATTGCCTTCGCTGTCCCAAATCACAGGAATGGTCATCAAATGACCCACGTTGCGGATAAACAGCAACGAGCGTCCGTGCAGAGAAATTTCAGAGCCATCGGCGGCGGTGTACTGACGATCGTCATTCAGTTTACGCACGATTTGCCGACCGTTTTTCTCCATTTTCTCTTGCAGAGTGCCCTGCATCAGGCCCAGCAGGTTGCGGTACAGCAGGATTTTATCTTCCGCATCAACCGCCGCGACCGAATCTTCGCAGTCGAGAATGGTACTGATGGCAGCTTCGACGATAACATCGTTGATGTGCGCCGGATCGTCTTTGCCAATCCGCCCGTTGGCATCGATTTGCAGCTCAATATGCAGGCCGTTATTTTTCAGCAAAATGCAGGTCGGCGCAGCGGCATCGCCACGGTAACCGACAAACTGTGCTGGAGTACGTAACGTGGTTTCTTTACCATTTTTCAACTGGATGCGTAATTGTTTGTTGACCACGCTAAACGCCACCGCATCCTGATAGCTGCCGTTTTCCAGCGGCAGTGATTCGTCAAGAAAATGACGAACCCAGGCAATAACCTGCTCACCGCGCTGCGGATCGTAGCCGCTGACCATCGCCCCTTCCTGCGGGATGATGTCGCTGCCGTACAGCGCGTCGTACAGTGAACCCCAGCGAGCGTTCGCCGCGTTCAGCGCGTAGCGGGCATTCATTGCCGGAACCACCAGTTGCGGCCCCGCCTGGCTGGTGATTTCGCTGTCGATGCCCGTGGTTTCCACCGTCACGTGCTCCGGTTGCGGCACCAGGTAGCCCAGTTCACGCAGGAAAGATTTATAGGCCGCTTTATCTTTTACCGGCCCCGGATTGCTGCGATGCCACTCATCAAGCGCCGCCTGAATGCGATCGCGCTCTGCCAGCAACTGACGATTTTCTGGTGCCAGATCGTGAACAATCTCATCAACATTGCGCCAGAACGCGGCAGCATCCAGTTCCACGCCCGGCAAAACTTCTTCATCCACAAAACGTTTAAAATTGGCGTCAATGCGTAAACGGCCCTGGGTTATGGTTTCACTCATTATTTATCTCCTCGTTTTCGCTTATTTCGCCAACACCGCTGCTGCCGCTTTCGCGACCTGCGCATCCTGTGCTCCGGTTAAACCAGAAACGCCCACGGCACCAATAATTTGCCCATCCACAACAACCGGTACGCCGCCTTCCAGCGACGTCAGTAACGGCGCAGTCACGAACGCGGTACGTCCGTTGTTCACCATCTCTTCATAGCCCTTAGTTTCACGACGCCCCAGCGCGGCGGTACGCGCTTTCTCCTGGGAGATGTAAGCCGCAATCGGCGCGCAATCATCCATGCGACTTAACGCCAGCAGATGACCGCCGTCATCGGCAACCGCAATAGAAACAGACCAGTTATTTTTCTGCGCCTCTTCCTGACCTGCGGCAATAATTGCACTCGCCATTTGCTGGCTAAGAATGACTTTAGTTTTCATTTTGTTATTCCTTTTCAAGGGCTTGTTCTACAATTTCAATCCAGTGACGCACAGAGGTACGACCGGCGCTCGCCAGATGCGTCTGGCAACCAATGTTGGCGGTGACGATCATTTCCGGTTTGCCGCTTTCCAGCGCATTCATTTTGTTATCCCGTAGCTGGCGCGCCAGATCGGGATGCGTTAACGCATATGTTCCCGCCGACCCGCAGCACAGATGGCTATCGGGAACGTCGGTTAAGGTAAATCCAAGACGAAGTAACACTTTTTCCACTTCGCCGTTCAGCTTTTGCGCATGTTGCAGAGTACACGGGCAGTGGAAGGCCAGTTTTTTATCGCCGCGAATCGCCAGTTTTTCCAGCGGTTCCTCGCGCAACAGTTCGACTAAATCGACCGCCAGTTCACTGACCTGACGTGCTTTATCGGCATACAGCGCATCGTTTTTCAGCATCTGCCCGTACTCTTTGACGAACGCGCCACAACCGCTGGCAGTCTGCAAAATGGCCTCTGCACCTGCTTCAATCGCCGGCCACCAGGCATCAATGTTATTTCGCGCACGTGCTAAGCCCTTTTCTTGCGCATTAAGATGATAGTCCACCGCGCCACAACAGCCTGCTTCGTTAGCAGGCATGACGCTGATCCCCAGACGATCCAGCACCCGCGCGGTTGCCGCGTTGGTGTTGGGCGAAAGCGTAGGCTGGGCGCAGCCTTCCAGCATTAAAACCCGACGCTTATGGCGCAGCGGCGGACGCGGTTTAGCTTTCACCGTTTCGGCAGGCAGTTTTGCTCTGACCTGTTCCGGCAAAAACGGTCGCAGCACCAGCCCTACCTGCGTCAATGCGCGAAAGACCGCCGGACGCGGCACTACCTGGCGCAATCCTTCGCGCAGCATTCGCTCCGGCAGTGGGCGTTTCACTTTCTGCTCGACAATATCACGCCCGATATCCAGTAAATTGTGATAGCGCACACCAGAAGGACAGGTGGTTTCACAGTTGCGGCAAGTGAGACAGCGATCGAGATGCTCCTGCGTTTTAAGCGTAACTTCGTTGCCTTCCAGCACCTGTTTAATCAGATAGATGCGCCCGCGCGGCCCGTCCAGTTCATCCCCCAGAAGCTGATAGGTTGGGCAGGTTGCGGTACAAAATCCGCAGTGAACACAGGCGCGCAGGATGCTGTCGGCTTCCAGCGCGCGCGCGTTCTGACGCATCTCTTCGGTTAATCTGGTTTGCATAGCCTGCTCCTCAAAGTTCCGCGTACATGCGACCGGGGTTAAACACGCCGCAAGGGTCGAGCTGCTGTTTAAGCTGCTGGTGATAGCGGAATAAGGGAGCCGGTAGCGGAGCAAAGCCGCCATCTCCGGCACTAAAGCGAGTCGCATGACCGCCAGCGTTGCGGGCGATGCGGTGGATTTGATTGTCATCGGCTGTCGATTTCAGCCAGCGTAACGCGCCGCCCCAGTCGATCAGTTGCTCGCCGGGTAAATCCATCATCGGCGCATCGGTGGGTAAGGAAATGCGCCATAAAGTGCCCGGTAATGAGAAGAACGGCAATTGTTGTTCGCGCAATTGCTGCCAGAACTGACCAGCGACCTCTTCGCCACCCAGCAGTTCACGCGCTGCTTTTACCGATCCTTCACCGCCTTCAAGGCGGAGCCACAAGGCGTTGTCGAAATAACATAAGCCGCTAATGGGAAGTGGCTGGAGTTGCCACTGGGCGATTTCACTCATGGCTTCTTGTAGGCTGATTTCCCGCCGCAGGCTCAAGGTAGCGCGCGGTCGCGGCAACACTTTCATTGAGATTTCAGTGAGTACGCCAAGACAACCGTAGCTTCCGGCCATTAACCGCGAGAGATCGTATCCGGCGACGTTTTTCATCACTTCGCCACCAAAACGCAGATGTTTTCCAGCGCCGGTAATGATGCGCGTGCCGAGGACAAAATCGCGGACCGAACCGCTCCACGGGCGACGCGGCCCCGCCAGCCCGCAGGCGACCATCCCGCCCCAGGTGGCTTCTTCACCATAATGCGGCGGCTCGCAGGGAAGCATTTGCCCGGCGCTCTCCAGCGCCGCTTCAATCGCCACCAGCGGCGTTCCGGCACGCGCGGTTATCACCAGCTCGGTCGGGTCGTAATTAACAATGCCGCGATGACAACGCACATCCAGCGTTTGCCCGGTGACAGGGCGACCTAAAAAGGCTTTGCTATTGCTTCCCTGAATTACCAGCGGCGTTTTATCGCTAATCGCCTGATTCACCTGCTCCAGTAACACCTGGCTGTAATCACACTCGCGTAGCATCAGAAACGCTCCAGTTCAGGGAAAGGTAAATGACCGTGATGCACGTGCATGGCACCAAATTCAGCGCAGCGGTGCAGTGTGGGGATGTTTTTCCCTGGGTTCAGCAAACCATCGGGGTCAAACGCCGCCTTGACCGCATGGAAGGTCGTGATTTCATCGCTGTTGAACTGGGCGCACATTTGATTGATTTTTTCGCGCCCGATGCCATGTTCCCCACTGATGCTGCCGCCCACTTCAACGCAGAGTTCGAGGATCTTCCCGCCCAGCTCTTCCGCGCGGGCAAATTCACCGGGTTCGTTGGCATCGAAAAGGATTAACGGGTGCATGTTGCCGTCTCCCGCGTGAAAGACGTTGGCAACGCGTAAATCATATTGTTGCGATAAACGGGCAATGCCTTCCAGTACGCCAGGCAGGGCGCGACGCGGAATGGTGCCATCCATACAGTAGTAATCCGGCGAGATACGCCCCACCGCCGGGAAGGCGCTTTTGCGACCGGCCCAGAAACGCACGCGCTCCGCTTCGTCCTGTGCCAGACGGACGTCAGTCGCGCCCGCTTTCAGCAAGATGTCGTTAACCCGCTCGCAGTCTTCCTGTACGTCAGACTCCACGCCGTCCAGCTCGCACAACAAAATCGCTTCGGCATCAACGGGATAACCAGCATGAATAAAATCTTCCGCCGCGCGGATCGACAGGTTATCCATCATCTCCAGCCCGCCGGGGATAATGCCATTGGCGATGATGTCACCGACAGCGAGTCCGGCTTTTTCTACCGAGTCAAAGCTGGCTAACAGAACCCGCGCCACGGGCGGCTTCGGCAGCAGTTTTACCGTCACTTCGGTGGTCACGCCGAGCATACCTTCCGATCCGGTAAACAGCGCCAGCAGGTCAAAACCAGGCGAATCCAGCGCGTCCGATCCCAGCGTCAGCGCCTCGCCGTCCAGCGTTTGCACTTCAATTTTCAGCAGGTTATGCACGGTTAAACCGTATTTCAGGCAGTGGACGCCCCCGGCGTTTTCCGCCACATTACCGCCAATCGAACAGGCGATTTGTGAGGAAGGATCCGGCGCGTAATAGAGATTATGCGGCGCAACGGCCTGGGAGATCGCCAGGTTACGCACGCCCGGCTGCACGCGCGCGCGGCGACCAACGGGGTTAATGTCGAGGATCTCTTTAAAGCGCGCCATCACCAACAACACACCTTTTTCCAGCGGCAGCGCGCCACCAGAAAGCCCGGTGCCTGCACCACGGGTCACCACCGGTACACGCAGGCGGTGGCAGACAGCCAGAATCGCCGCCACCTGTTCCATCTGCTTAGGCAGAACAACCAGTAATGGACGCGTGCGATACGCGCTCAACCCGTCACACTCGTAAGGAATGATCTCCTCATCGGTATGCAGGATCTCCAGTCCAGGGACATGCTCACGCAGTGCCATCAGTACCGATGTGCGGTCGACATCGGGTAAAGCGCCATCAAGACGCTCTTCGTATAAGATGCTCATGAGTAGGCTTCGCTTTGTTGTGTTGTGTGGCAGCTGATTTTTGCGCGCTGCTTCTGTGAACAGTTATTAAGCGGGCTTTTTGTTTTCGTCTATCTCTTTAGCTACCGGTCAGACCATTTTTTTTCCAGCTCTGTGACCTTGCATTGGTTAACTTAATGTTAAATTGATGTAACATAATCACTTACGTGATGTGCGTGTTTTGCGAATTAAGAACAGAAAAATTGGTCCTACCTGTGCACGAGGTCCGGGAATGAAAGATGAGCGTCGCCCTATTTGCGAAGTGGTTGCAGAGAGTATCGAACGGTTGATTATCGACGGCGTGTTGAAGGTTGGGCAGCCGCTTCCTTCAGAGCGCCGACTGTGTGAAAAGCTCGGCTTCTCACGCTCCGCACTGCGTGAAGGACTGACCGTGCTGCGCGGGCGCGGGATTATTGAAACGGCGCAGGGTCGCGATTCTCGTGTCGCACGGCTTAATCGGGTGCAGGACACCAGTCCGCTGATCCATCTGTTCAGTACGCAACCGCGAACGCTGTACGATCTGCTCGATGTTCGCGCATTACTGGAGGGCGAATCGGCAAGGCTGGCGGCAACGCTGGGAACGCAGGCTGATTTTGTTGTGATAACCCGCTGCTATGAAAAAATGCTCGCCGCCAGTGAGAACAACAAAGAGATTTCGCTGATCGAACATGCGCAGTTGGATCACGCTTTTCATCGGGCGATTTGTCAGGCTTCCCACAATCAGGTGCTGGTATTTACTCTGCAATCATTGACCGACCTGATGTTTAATTCGGTGTTTGCCAGCGTGAATAATCTCTATCATCGACCACAGCAGAAGAAACAGATCGATCGCCAACATGCGCGGATCTATAACGCGGTTTTACAACGGTTGCCGCATGTCGCCCAGCGCGCCGCCCGCGATCACGTGATGACCGTAAAAAAGAATCTCCACGATATCGAGCTGGAAGGCCACCACTTGATTCGCTCGGCGGTGCCGCTGGAGATGAATCCGGGGTGAATGTGAGCCGAGTTTTCCTCCTCACCCTAACCCTCTCCTCGAGGGGCGAGGGGATCGCCCCTGCGCTTAATGGGAGCTGGTATTAAATGTGCTTTTCATACAATCGGTAACGTTTATACGGCTCCGCCCCAATGCGTTCCAGCATGTTATTCATGCCTGTATTGGTTTCGAGGATCCATGACATCTCCAGCGCATCGATCTTCCGGCGGGCAAACGGATCGCGTAAGGCTTCAATCAATAACAACGCAATCACCGGGCCGATGCGGCTGAACTGATACTCGTCCCGCACGCCCATCAGCGGTACTCGCGCAGTTCGCACACCGCTGACTTTTAAGCGCCACAGCAATTTTGCCCAGCCGAAGGGAAAGAGCGATCCATTCAGATCGGCAATCGCCTCGTTGATGTTCGGTAAGCCGACAATAAACGCGCAGGGTGCAGAATCAATCTCAGCGATGTAGATCATATCGTCCGGCACCAGATATTTAAGTTGGTCGCCCATGGTCGCGAATTCATGTTCGGTAAACGGCACAAATCCCCAGTTGTGCTGCCAGCCAGAGTTGAAAATCTCACGCAGGATCTGCATCTCTTCGGCAAACCGCTGACGATTGATGCAGCGAATGGTCACCTTCTTGCGTACCTGCTCCATCAGTTTTTTTAGCGCCGGAGAAAAAGTGAGATCGGTTCGCTGCATCCACCACGCCAGTAGATCAATGCCTTTGCGATAACCCAATTGTTCAATATGCGCGGCATACCACGGTTTACCGTGCGGCATCATCGCGCATGGCGGTGTATCAAAACCTTCAATCAGTAATCCGCTTTCCTGATTGATATTCAGGCTGAAAGGTCCGCTGATGTTGCGCGCGCCTTGTGACTTCAACCACGCTTCCGCTGCGCCAAATAAAGCGGCAAAAACCTGCGGATCATCAATGGCATCAATCATACCGAAATGACCAGTATCTTCACCGTAACGCTCACGGTGCAAGGTATCGATTTGCGCGGTAATGCGCCCGAGTATCTGCCCCGCTTTTTTTGCCACCCACGCCTGCCAGATAATATGCTTCGTCCCCGGATTCTTCTCTGACAAATGCTCGCTGCGTTCAATGAATAAAGGAGGGATCCAGTTTGGATCATCGGGATAAAGTGATGACGGAAAAGCGATAAATGCCTTAAGGTCATGTTTATTTATTACTTTTTCAATTTTAATCATCAGCGGCTCGCATTCCCTACCTCAATGGCTAACAAATAATTAACGGAGGGAATACGGACAATAACCGAGATGTTTGGCATCTAAATAATCCATCCGATGAATATAAAATACTGCTTTTAATTATTGCGATAAAACCATCACCTACATTATCTGAAAAATATTAATATTTAGTGCTTAATGCGGCCAGACAGGCCATTTGCTTAATATATTCACAAATCAAATATTATTCACAATAAAAACAAAAAAAGTTAAAATCATTATTTAAATCAATGTTCAATATCGCACCCGTGAAAATACTATCTCATTTATCTTTTATGCATATATAATCCACCGCATTATTGTCATTTTATTTTTGATATCCAATTTTCTCGTGGTGTATATGTCTAATAAAATTTTTACGTATTCCCTGCCTATGCGCTATGCCGATTTTCCAACGCTGGTTGATGCTTTGGATTATGCCGCTCTGGGCCGCGCCGGAATGAACTTTTATGACAGACGTTGCCAGCTTGAAGATGAACTGGAATATCACAATTTAAAAGCACATGCCGAAGCAGGCGCAAAGCGGTTATTATCGCTGAACCTGAAAAAAGGCGATCGCGTGGCGCTGATTGCCGAAACCAGTAGCGGGTTTGTCGAAGCATTTTTTGCCTGCCAGTATGCCGGGTTAGTCGCCGTCCCGTTGGCGATTCCGATGGGGGTCGGTCAGCGAGATTCCTGGAGCGCCAAATTGCAGGGCTTACTGGCAAGCTGTCAGCCTGCCGCGATTATCACCGGCGATGAGTGGTTACCGTTAGTCAATGCCGCGACGCATGACAACCCTGAGTTGCATGTGTTAAGCCATGCCTGGTTTAAATCCTTGCCGGAAGCCGACGTTACGCTCCAGCATCCCGTTCCAGACGATATCGCCTACCTCCAGTACACCTCCGGCAGCACCCGTTTTCCTCGTGGCGTCATCATTACTCATCGCGAAGTGATGGCCAATCTACGTGCTATCAGCCACGATGGCATTAAATTACGCCCTGGCGACCGCTGCGTCTCCTGGCTGCCTTTCTACCATGATATGGGACTGGTCGGCTTTCTCCTGACCCCCGTCGCCACGCAGCTTTCAGTGGATTACTTGCGCACTCAGGATTTCGCCATGCGCCCGCAGCAATGGCTTAAATTGATCAGCAAAAATCGCGGCACCGTTTCCGTTGCGCCACCGTTTGGCTATGAACTGTGCCAGCGCCGTGTGAATGAAAAAGATCTCTCTGAACTGGATCTCTCCTGCTGGCGCGTCGCCGGTATTGGCGCTGAGCCAATCTCCGCAGAGCAACTCCATCAATTTGCTGAATGTTTCCGTCAGGCTAACTTTGACGATAAAACTTTCATGCCATGCTACGGGCTGGCAGAGAACGCGCTTGCCGTCAGTTTTTCTGACGAAACCTCCGGCGTTGTAGTTAACGAAGTGGATCGCGACATCCTCGAATATCAGGGTAAAGCTGTTACGCCGGGTGCTGAAACACGCGCCGTATCGACTTTCGTCAACTGCGGTAAAGCATTGCCGGAACATGGCATTGAAATCCGCAATGAATCAGGTATGCCGGTTGCGGAACGTGTAGTAGGCCATATTTGCATCTCCGGCCCCAGCCTGATGAGCGGGTACTTTGGCGACCAGGTTTCGCAAGACGAGATTGCCGCGACGGGCTGGTTAGATACCGGCGACCTCGGCTATCTGCTGAACGGTTATTTGTATGTCACCGGGCGCATTAAAGATCTGATTATTATTCGTGGCCGCAATATCTGGCCGCAGGATATTGAGTACCTGGCGGAGCAGGAGCCGGAAATCCACTCTGGCGATGCCATTGCGTTTGTTACCGCCCAGGAAAAAATCATTTTGCAGATCCAGTGTCGGATTAGTGACGAAGAACGTCGCAGGCAGCTTATCCACTCGCTGGCGGCGCGGATACAAAGCGAGTTTGGCGTGACAGCGGCTATCGATCTGTTACCGCCCCACAGTATTCCCCGCACGTCTTCCGGCAAACCCGCCCACGCGGAAGCGAAAAAACGTTATCAGAAGGCCGTCGCCGCTAATCCCCCAGTGCAGGAATCTCTCGTATGAGCCAAACAGTCGCGGTGACGGGTGCTACCGGGTTTATTGGTAAATATATTATCGATAACCTGCTCGTTCGCGGCTTTCATGTTCGCGCGTTGACGCGTACTGCCCGCGCTCACGTCAGCGATAACCTCATCTGGGTGCGTGGTTCGCTGGAAGACACGCATTCGCTTAGCGAGCTGGTTGCCGGTGCCAGTGCGGTGGTTCATTGTGCCGGGCAAGTGCGCGGGCACAAAGAAGAGATTTTTACCCGCTGTAACGTTGACGGCAGCCTGCGCCTGATGCAAGCGGCAAAAGAGAGCGGCTTTTGCCAACGTTTTCTGTTTATCTCTTCGCTGGCGGCGCGCCATCCTGGACTCTCCTGGTATGCAAAATCCAAACACGTCGCCGAACAACGGCTTATCGCAATGGCTGACGAAATAACGCTGGGAATTTTTCGTCCGACAGCAGTCTATGGCCCCGGCGATAAAGAGCTAAAACCGCTGTTTGACTGGATGCTGCGCGGCCTGCTGCCACGACTTGGTGCGCCAGATACACAACTCTCTTTCCTGCACGTTACCGATTTCGCGCAAGCTGTAGGCCAGTGGTTAAGCGCCGAAACTGTACCAACGCAAACGTATGAGTTATGCGATGGCGTCCCCGGCGGCTATGACTGGCAACGCGTACAACAGCTTGCTGCTGCCGCCCGTCGTGGTTCCGTGCGGATGGTCGGCATTCCTCTACCGTTGCTCACCTGCCTTGCGGATATCAGCACAACATTAAGTCGTCTGTCTGGTAAAGAGCCAATGCTGACGCGCTCAAAAATTCGTGAATTAACCCATGCCGACTGGTCGGCAAGTAATAACCGTATTTCTGAAGATATTAATTGGTTTCCCGGGATTAGCCTGGAACACGCATTACGCAACGGGCTATTTTGATTGTCTTGTTTAAAGGTGTGTTAACGTTTCTATGGTAAATCGTGAAATAGTAATGGATTACATCCTTTCCTGTTTACAGGATTTGGTCGAAAACGGTGTGGAAATTAAGCCCGACAGCGATCTCGTCAACGATCTTGGCCTGGAGTCGATCAAGGTGATGGATCTCTTAATGATGCTGGAAGACAGATTCGATATTTCCATTCCTATTAATATTCTGCTGGATGTCAAAACCCCTGCGCAATTAATGGAAACACTACTTCCATGGCTGGAGAATAAATAATGGGGCTATACGATAAATATGCGCGTCTTGCTGGCGAGCGACTGCAATTTAGTGATAACGGTTTAACACCGTTTGGCACCTGTATTGATGAAGTCTATTCCGCCACCGAAGGGCGTATCGGCAATAAAAAAGTGATCCTGGCCGGAACCAATAATTATCTCGGTTTAACCTTCAATAACGAGGCCATCGCCGAAGGTCAGGCAGCGTTAGCGGCCCAAGGCACCGGCACCACCGGTTCTCGAATGGCTAATGGCAGCTATGCGCCGCATCTGGCGTTAGAGAAAGAGATCGCCGAGTTTTTCAATCGCCCTTCCGCTATCGTTTTTTCAACCGGTTATACCGCGAATTTAGGCGTCATCAGCGCACTTGCCGACCATAACGCCGTAGTGTTGCTGGATGCCGACAGCCACGCCAGTATTTATGATGCCTGCTCTCTCGGCGGCGCGGAAATTATTCGTTTTCGCCATAACGACGCCAACGATCTGGAACGTCGCATGATTCGCCTCGGCGAACGGGCGAAAGAGGCGATTATCATCGTTGAGGGCATCTACAGTATGCTCGGCGACGTTGCACCGCTGGCGGAAATTGTTGATATCAAACGTCGTCTCGGCGGTTATTTGATTGTCGATGAAGCTCATTCGTTTGGCGTGTTAGGCGCAACGGGGCGCGGGCTGGTTGAGGCCGTTGGCGTTGAGGACGATGTTGATATTATCGTTGGCACCTTCAGTAAGAGTCTGGCCTCTATCGGCGGTTTTGCCGTAGGCTCGGAAGCGATGGAAGTGCTGCGCTACGGCAGCCGCCCGTATATTTTTACCGCCTCCCCTTCTCCTTCCTGCATTGCGACCGTGCGCTCGTCGTTAAGAACCATTGCCACACAACCAGAGTTGCGGCAAAAATTGATGGATAACGCCAACCATCTGTATGACGGTCTGCAAAAATTGGGTTACGAGCTAAGCTCGCATATTAGCCCGGTAGTGCCAGTGATAATCGGTTCGAAAGAGGAAGGGCTACGCATCTGGCGCGAGCTTATCTCACTGGGCGTATATGTGAATCTTATCCTGCCACCTGCCGCGCCGGCAGGCATTACGCTGCTGCGCTGTAGCGTAAATGCTGCGCACAGTCGCGAACAAATTGATGCCATCATTCAGGCGTTCGCCACGCTGAAACAGTAATGTTAACCCGTCGTGGTATTACGCCACGGCGGGTTTAGTGTTGTCTGTCATACCAATACACCAGACTCAACGCCACCAGCACAAATGCGATTGGTAAACCGAGCGCAGTAACGGGGGCGCTCAACGCAAATAACAATCCCAGGTTGACTATGATTTGATAGCTAATCCAGGTAAGTAAGCCAACGATGACGCCCACAGCAAGACGGCTGCCCATTCCCGGCGAACGCGGGGCGCTAAAGGTAAAGGGCACAGCCAGTAAAATCATCGCCAGAGTTAAGATGGGGTGTCCCAGCTTTTCCCACAGTGCCAGACGATATTCACTGCTCGGTTGCCCGGTTGCCTGCAAATAATGGATGTAATGGTTGAGCTGGCGGACAGAAAAGCTATTACCCGGCATCGATAACTCTTCGAGATTCATACTGGTGAATGCCGATTGCCACGGCAGATTATCTAATGTTTCCAGCGTTTCTTTGCCGTTAAGCCATTTTTTATGATTCACACCGTGCAGGAGCCACGTTTTATCATCTTCGATGGTGGCGCTGCGCGCGTAAATGTAAGATTCGAGTGACAGATCGTCGCGGTAATGAAATATCTCCACACCTACCGGCTGGCCCTGTTCATTCAGCGATTTCACCGTCACAAATTCATTGTCACGTCTGGCCCACAACATGTTGCCGGTGATGTCATCGTCTACCCCTAACGCGGTGGCGGTCGATTTGATTTGCATCGCCTGTTGCTGCAATGGCGACGCTACCCACTCATCAATCGCGCCTAACGAGACTGTCCACAGCATTCCGGCGACCAGCGCCACCAGCGCGATACGGAAAATGGAAAATCCCGTGCTGCGAATGGCGGTAAGTTCACTGTTTTTCGATAACTGCCCGAGACCGACAATCCCCCCTAATAACGCGATAAACGGCGCAAGATCGACCAGTGTGCGCGGCAGGGTCATCACCACCACCAGCACCGCCTGAGTCCAGCGATAACCGCCAGGGCTGACATCATCCAGCTCGTTAATCAGGTTGAAGGTGGTAAAAAGCGGTAGCAGTAGCCCTGCGGCAGCGGCAAAACCGAGAAACAGGTGACGGATTAAATAGCGACTGAAGACATTCATCGGGAAAATTTCTGCAGTAAAGAGAAGTCGCGAGCAACCAGCACCAACAAACCAGTCAACATCAGTCCAGGCACTAACCACAAACCAGGGATAACAGGAATTGCACCGTTTGCCACCAGAGTGCGGCAAACGTCTCCGCCATAAAAAATGGCAATAAACAGTAACGTTAAAGGCAATAAGGTAGAAAATCGCCCCTGCCGTGGTTTTACCCGACTTAAAGAGATAGCCATCAATGCCATTAACAACGCAGTCACGCCACGGCTTTGTCGCCATTGCAATTCGGCATGATCGGCAGGAAATACAGAATGCGCCAGCTCCGTGACCGATTTCGCTTTGCGTTTGACGTTAGGGCTTTGATCCAGCGGATTCAGATGTAATTGTAGATTGCGGTAGATCTGTTCGTTGTCGTCATTGCCCTGATGATCGAGAAGATAGGCTGTGCCGTTATGCAACATGACGGTCGGTTTGTCCGGAGAGGGATCGATAACATCAACGGAGCGGGCACGAAAAATGCGGGTTCGATTGGCTGTAGAAGTGTATATCAGCGCGTCAGTCAGGCGATTATTGTCTTGATCAACCGTCTGCGAGAGGATCATCCGCCCATTATCGTTAGTATTAAATTTCTTTGCCCGTAGCTGGCGGACATCCAACTCCGACTGCGACTGTTGCTCCAGTTGATAAATCTGCGCATAAGCCCACGGCCGACCATACATCGACAAAACGGTGACAAAAATACTTAACGGTATTGCAAGGTAAAGAACAGCTTTATACAAACGCGCCGGGCTGCCTCCCGCCGCAGAAATTGCGGTAATTTCTGAGTCGGTATACATCTGCCCAAGCGTCACGCCAACCGACACATACAGGCCAACCGGTAACAACATCTCCAGTGCAATCAGCACCTTGTAGAAAACGATATCCAGCACAACGTTGAGAGCTAAAGTGCCATTTGCCGCTTCGGTCAGATAACGCTGTGCGGAATAGCTGGCGAAAATAAAGATCAGAAAACCGACGATAATCAGCACCAGACGGCGCGTACCGCGCATGATGTAATGTTCAACCAGCTTCATCTCACTAACGCCCTCAATCCTTTGAGTTTTTTATTCATTGATCAGCTTCTGCGCCAGCGCAATAACATGATCTACCTCTTCCGGCGTCAGGCTGCCGTCCTTTGCCCACTGAATTTGCCCGGCTTTATTCAATACCAGAATGGTTGAACTCTGCTCCGGTAATAGCCAGGCAACGCGTCCCAGACCATTGCCGTCAATAACGAATTGCGCCCATGGATAGCGGCGTTTATTTTTCTCGATTTTACCGCTCACAAAATAGCCTGTACCAAAGATAGCATCATCGGTATTCACAATGGTGGTGGGCTGAAAACGATCCTGCGGAAAGTTCGCCACTTCTACTGCTTTGATTAACAGTGAGTTCTTTTTCTTTGCCGACTTGCGCCCGGCGATATACTGGATAATGCGGACTTTTCCCTTCAGTTGCGTACTGTTCCACTTTTGGTAGTGAATTTCGTCGTTATTAAGCAGTAGCTCGCCGCCTTCCTGGATATAAACAGGCGTAACCTGCTTCCCATTGATGAAATTATGCGCCGCCGTGCCTGGTGCTAAGAGTGCGATAATCAGAGCGACAATCCGACGAGATGGCATTATTGCTCCGGATATAGCGGAAAACGCGAGATAAGCAGCTCTAAACGCTGGCGAATATCGCTATCCAGCGCCACCGGTGCGTCATATGACCGGCGGTTTTCCATATCATCCGCCACCATGTCGTCGTGCTTATCCCCCATCAGACCATTAATGGCAGCGAGGAAGCGAGAAATCTGTAACGCCTCTTTATTTTCAGGATCAAGCGATCTTAGGGTGTCGTAATAAGAAACCTGCTGACTGATGATTTTTCGCACATCATGAAATTCCCTGCCGGTTAGTCGCGGTTTGGCAATAATCTCTTTCAGGATATGCATTTGCTTTTGCCGATAGGCAATAAAACCGTTCACGCTTTCTAACTGGCTATGGCGTAATGACCAGTTCACTAACGGCCAGACCGGAGAGCTTAAATAAATCCGTAACAGGTTACCGTAATACGACACGATATTTTTCTTACCGTTACGAAAACCATCCTGAAAATGGCCCAGACATACCGTCGTTTTGCCGAATAAAAATCCGGCCTGATGCTTCTTTAAATACAACCGTTGAGCAAAACGTAAATGCTTATAGCGCGCTCGCATGTATTTAAATTGTTTGCGCTCGTCAGCCGTAAGTCCCTCGCCTTTGGCTTGTTTATGGATTAAACGCAGCAACTCCTTATGATCAACGCCATTTAGCCAGAATTGCAGGCATAACGCGTAATTATCATGGATGATTTCGGCGGTACAACCCAGGGCGATTGTCGGCGGCAAACTGACCTGCGCGTCAACAACATCATCTTCCTCAATCGCAACAAATAAACGCTCGCTCGCCTCAAGCGGGAAATATTTTCTCATCATCAGGATTTCTCTCCGGCTGCGTTATAAAGCAATGAATGGCGCTGAAAGAACGCCTTTAAGGTCGGAATTAGTGAGAGCGCCACGTCCAGACATTGACCGCCGAAATAAGCAAACGCTGCTCCCAGCACGCCAAACAGATGACAAAACATGAACAGCAAAACGATGTAGCCGATTGAAGCGATGGTTTGCGCCACGAGGAAGGCTCGCTGTTTACCCGCCATCAATAGCAATGACTCCTGCGGGAAGCCCAGCATCGAAATAACAATCGCGCCAAGCATCACCTGGATCAGGTCATATGCTTCGAGATATTTGACGCCAAATACCAGCGAAATGAGCGGCTTGCCGACGATTAGCACCGCGAGCGCCACCAGAACACCGATTCCGCCAGCCAGTAACCCTGACTTCACGCCTAACAACCACGGTCTGGCAGTGCGCGGATCTAAGCGCATTACTTCTGGATAAAAACTTTTACCCAGCAAACCCGCCGGCGTCCCGGCTGCGTCGAAGAATGTCATGGCAATTTTAAATAACCCGGCTGCGGCTGGCCCCAACACAATCCCCACCAGCACTGTGCTGCACGAGTTACGCGCCGACCAGATGGAGTGGGCAATGTTGGTTGACCAGACAAAACTCCACGCCCCTTTGATGTGTCGGGCAGACTCGAACAGATTCAATTTAAACGCGTTATGGATATTTCTGCGGCGCAATTCGCGCGCAGCAAACCACCAGTACATGGTGCCTCCAACCAGATTTGAGGCGTACCAGGCTATAACAAACCCCGCAAAACCAAAGTCAAAATACCAGGCGATTACGCTCCCCGCTGCGCGCAGAAAAGGCTTCGTCGCCTGCTGTACAGCAATCAAATCGAAGCGATCTACCGCACGCAGAATGCCGGTCGGCGTGGAGGAAGCCATTGAAGGAATGAGCGTGCAATAGAGCGCCGCCAGCCAAAAACTTTGGTCATCCAGACCTAATGAGTGAGAAAGAAATGGCAGTAAGGCAATGCCGCCGACAATCGCCACCGCGCCGCTGACGATATCCAGCGAAAAGGAAAACGAGACGACATTGCGAAATTGTTGGGGATTATTGTTGGTTAAGGCTGGCGTTCCGTACTGCACTACCAACTGCCATGTCTGAAACTTAATAAAATCGCTGATCGACTTGGCATACGATAGCACAATCACCAGTACGCCAAACATCGCTGGCGTCATCCCTTTACCAGCGCACGAGAGCGCCAGTAAGCCCAGCAAGGCGCTCACGACATTGCTGGAGCCTAACCAGGCGCTATTGCGAATAATGGTGCGAAAGGCTCCATCTGCAAACCAATGTTTGATGTTAAAACCCGCCAATTCAGCCAGACCTTATCGTTGATAATGAAAAATAGCCCGCCAGCCTTAAGTTAAACTTCGGCGGTCAGAAACGATGGCAACCAGAGAAACCGCTTTCTGCGCCTGTTCCAGCACTTCGCTGTAGGGCGCTCTGGAATCAATCTCAAGAATTTTTGTGCCGTTATAGCCAATCTTCGACATGACGCCGATTTTGTCCTGCAACTCGGCATAGTCGTGATCTGGCTTGCGGGAGATGGCAGTATCAATATCAATGCCCAGACGAATAATTAATTCAGGACGATATTGCGCCATTTGTTGATATAAGCGTCGCTCGCGCTGCGCCAGAAACAAGTTGATTTTGCCGCTGGCACGTTCGACGCCAATCCCCGGTCCGTCATAATAAAAACCGGAAATTTCAGCCTGCGGAAAGCGATCGCTGACCACCAGAACGCCACTTTGCGCCAGCCGCTGAACCTTGCGCAGATTCGTCATTCTTCGCAGCGAGAAGCAATACATAATCAACGCCGCCCATAGCGCCGGAGATTTGGTTTTCATGCTTTGGGTTTTCGAGGATTTGGCCGCCAGACGCCGTTCCAGCCAGACGCCAACGAGCGGCAAGCGTTTAATTTTGTCGCCGTCTTCGCCGGATAGCAGCCCCAGATAACGACGCTCAGTTTGCCAGTGTTGTTGCAGCGATTTAACCAAATCGGTGGTTAGCGTAGATTTACCGGTGCCATCGCACCCGACCACCGCAATCAGCCCTGGAATGTAGTTGGGTTGCGGCGCGGTTGTACTGTTAACAGTTTGCGTTTGTAGTGCATCCATTCGTTCAATCATCCCTTATCCATTTTGGTGATCAGAAAAGCGCGGCGTGAATCGCGCATAATGAGGCTTGCAGGATGTCATCAGCAGGTTGTCGCCCGTCCAGTTCCAGTATCTTTGCGCCATTGAACGTCAGTTGTGGCGTAACGGCGATTTTTTCCTGTAACGCCGCCAGTTGATGATCGGGTTTGCGGGAAAATGCCGTCTGTTCATCAATAGCAAGACGAATCAATAACACAGGCAAATAAGATGCCATCCACTGGTACAGTTTCAGTTCGCGTTGCCTTAACATTTTTATCCAGCCGTTACCGCCAGAGGTTTTTGCCAGTTGCGGACCATCAAAGCGAAAACCTGGCACTTCGACCTGTGGGTAACGGTCGGTAATCAACAGATAGCCCTGCTGGCTTTTACGCAACATTTTGCGAAACTTGTAGGCTCGCCAGCAGGAAAGCAAATAAATAACCAGTGCGGTAATATTGCCAGGCGGCGTTGACGGCTTTTCATGCACATGTGCCGCTTTACCCCGCAGATAACCCCCAAAAGGTGCACCAATAATGGGGAGCTGTGATATCCATTCGCCAATTCTCCCGGAAGACTGCCCGAGATAAATGTGTTCTGTTGGCATTTTTGTTGCCAGTTCATTCACCAGACTTGCTGTGAGAGTCGATTTACCTGAACCATCACACCCCACAATGGCAATAACACGCACTGGCGTGGAATTAATTATTGACATATTACGTTGATTCACGAAAAACCCGGCAGCAAATAATGTATTGAATATTACGTGGTCCGTGCTCAGAATATCTGCTCAATCTTATTGTGACAATGGTTAATTGTGGTATTGACCTGAATTACACTTTCATAAAAACATATTAATCAAATAAATATTTTGGGTGGATATTTAAATTTAAGGATATATTCATGCAGTCAATAACCCCTCCATTAATTGCCGTTATTGGTAGCGATGGTTCAGGCAAGTCAACGGTGTGTGAACATCTTATTACCGTTGTCGAAAAATATGGTGCCGCCGAAAGAGTTCATCTTGGAAAACAGGCAGGGAATGTCGGACGCGCGGTGACAAAACTACCGTTGATGGGAAAATCCCTGCATAAAACCATTGAAAAAAATGAAGTGAAAACGGCAAAAAAATTACCGGGGCCGGTTCCGGCGCTGGTAATAACGGCGTTTGTTGCCCGTCGCTTACTGCGCTTTCGTCATATGCTCGCCTGTCGTCGTCGCGGGTTAATTGTTTTAACCGACCGTTTTCCGCAGAACCAAATTCCTGGCGCTTACGATGGTACGGTGTTTCCACCTAACGTTAAAGGCGGTCGTTTTGTCTCATGGCTGGCAAGCCAGGAACGTAAAGCGTTTCACTGGATGGCAAGTCATAAGCCTGATTTGGTTATCAAACTCAATGTTGACCTTGAAGTTGCCTGCGCGCGTAAACCCGACCATAAACGGGAATCGCTGGCAAGGAAGATTGCCATAACGCCACAGTTAACCTTTGGCGGAGCACAACTGGTTGATATCGATGCCAACCAGCCGCTGGAACAGGTACTGGTTGACGCAGAAAAAGCAATTACGGATTTTATGACAGCACGGGGTTATCACTAATCAGAGATGAAAATGCCCGATCGCCAGTACCGGGCATTTTCAGGAAGGTTAAATCAACTGCAATGCTATCCAGTACAAACTACCAGACAGAAAAATCGCCGCCGGTAAGGTAAACACCCACGCCATCAGGATGCTGGTTACCGTTTTACGCTGTAAGCCTCCACCATCCACGACCATCGTCCCTGCTACCGCCGAAGAAAGTACGTGTGTTGTGGAAACTGGCATCCCAATATAACTGGCAAGGCCAATAGATACCGCCGCCGTCATCTGCGCCGCCATGCCTTGCGCATACGTCATGCCACGCTTACCAATCTTCTCACCGATGGTCATCGCCACACGACGCCAGCCAATCATGGTGCCAATACCCAGCGCCAGTGCCACCGCCATAATGATCCACACCGGAGCGTATTCAATGGTACTTAACATATCGCTGCGCAGTTTTTTCAGCAGGTTCTGGTCTTCTTTACTGACGCCTGGCAGTTTCGCCAGCTTCGCGGAAGTATCAGAGATGCAAAGCATAATGCGGCGCAGCTGACTGCGCTGAGTCACGTTTAACGGCTCATAGCTTTCCATATTGCCCGGCAACATCGTTTTAACGCGCGCGATGGCATCAAAGGTATTTGCCGGATGACAGTGAAACTCCGTCACTTG
This sequence comes from Escherichia sp. MR, assembly GCF_005280595.1. Lineage (NCBI taxonomy): Bacteria > Pseudomonadati > Pseudomonadota > Gammaproteobacteria > Enterobacterales > Enterobacteriaceae > Escherichia > Escherichia sp. MR. The sequence goes on from NZ_SZVK01000012.1 coordinate 71,345, forward strand.
TGTGCCATCCGTCTGAGTCGCAGGCAGCGGGGGTTCCATCGTAATCAATTTCTGCGGCAATTCAGGATGCTGTTGCAGATAATGTTCAAAGTTAGTGACAGCATCGCGGGTACGGGTAATTTCATAGCCGGAAGCGTTCATATTGACGACAAACCCGGCGGGCGCAATTCCCACCAGCACCAGCATCACCAGACCGATCCCTTTTTGTCCATCGTTCGCACCATGCGAAAACGCCACGCCCGCAGCGGAAACAATCAGTGCAATACGCGTCCAGAATGGCGGTTTACGTTTGCCTTTTTTCTTTTTGCGATCTTCAGGAATGCGGTGAATACGGTCACGCTTTTTCGTGCCGCTCCAGAAGCGACGCAGCAGGAAAATCAGTCCTCCCGCAATCACCAGCCCCACAATTGGGGAGACAATCAGTGAGGAGAAAATCTTGGTCACTTCACGCAGATTTAACGCGTCCATCACCGATGAGCCGGTTAACATCGCATTAGTTAAACCGATGCCGATAATCGCGCCAATTAAAGTATGCGAACTGGAGGCCGGTAAACCAAAAAACCACGTTCCCAGATTCCAGATAATCGCCGCCAGCAGCATGGAAAAGACCATCGCCAGACCGTGGGTTGACCCCATATTCAGCAGCAAATCGGTTGGCAACATATGGACGATGGCATAGGCGACGCTAAGTCCGCCAAGCAATACGCCAAAAAAGTTAAAAAATGCCGCCATCACCACAGCAAGTTGTGGTTGCATGGCTCGGGTATAAATAACGGTTGCCACCGCATTTGCCGTGTCATGAAAACCATTGATTGCTTCGTAGAACAACACAAATGCCAGAGCAAGTAATAACAAAAGCCCCGTATATATATCAAGGCCAACAAATAAATTTAGCATATATTAGATTACGCCATTTTGAATTTACGAACGGAGGCATTATCAGTGACTTTCACGGCGCGGGCAAAGTGAAATATCATTTTTAACGATAAAAAGAGTGTTATTTCTTGTGTATCAGACAATAAGCATTCATTCAAAATTATTAGATATAATTAATACACAGACATTTCGCCAGTCCATATATTCATGCATGAAATGAATAAATAATAAAATATATAAACATTAAATATTTTGATTAATCCCCGTACTGATTACTCTTTATAATCAGTACGAGGTTGCTACAACATGTATTACTCTTTCACCACAATTAACGGTTCAATATCACTCTCTTTTTTGATGACCAGTGATTCATCGCCGCGCAAGCAAGTCCCGCCATAGTTGCCGCCAACGGTGAAGGTACATACCTGGATGTATTTACCGTCCACTTTCGGCAAGCACCACAACTGTTGATAGATGTTTTTCTGCTCGGCAAATTTACCGCTGGTCTGATCAAGCACCTCTTCATGATGGCTGACGAGGTCAATATTGCTGCCACAGCGACCGGCAATCGGCTTCACGGCATAACCGGTTTTCACCAGTTCATCATTAACAGTGAAATCAGTATCCAGCAGATAGCGATGGTGCGGGAACAGCGACCAGAGGATCGGCAGAATCGCTTTGTTGCCGGGGATCACCGTCCACAGCGGCTCAAAGACCAGCACTTCCGGGCGCAGCAATACGTCGATAAGACGCACTTCATTTTGCGGATGCCCGGTACGAATCGGCACCGCAGCAAACTCACGGTCGCTGACTTCACGAATCTGATCAAACGCCGTTTCCCACGCCCAGGTTTTCCATACGCAGTTAACCAGTCGCCCTTCCCCATCAATCAGTTGCCCGGCAGCATCCCAGCCCAGTTCATCCAGCCCGCGCAAGATACGCGTTTCAAAGCCCGCCTGTTGCAGCGCCTGCTCCATAAACTGCGCGTGATAGTTCTCCTCGATATCTTTGTCCTGCATGATATGGACAAATGGACGTGCACGACTGTGTTTCCATGCGCCTGCCAGTTCGTTAATCAGCCCTTCCGCCGGATTGAAGCCGTTGCCTTTATAGCCTTGCTCCGTCCAACGTTCGAGGATCAAGCCCGCTTCAGTATGACAAGAGGCGGAATCGGCATTGTATTCGTAGACCTTCAGGCCACGCTCATCCATACAGAAATCCATGCGACCAGTGATCATATGGTGCCGGCGACGCTGCCAGGAGAGGCGCAAACGCGGCCAGAGGATTTTTGGAATATCGAACAATGCCAGCAGGTTGTCATCTTTCAGCACCTTATCGGTAGCGTGAAGATACATCAGGTGCAGCTCGTTGGTAGCTTTAATCAACTCCTGCTCGGCACTCTCGGTAATGGTGTAATAATGATATGGATCCTGATTGATCACCTGACCGTTGGCCTGCACATAGGCGTTTTGCAGCGGATCTTTTTCATCCAGCCATTTACCGTCAAACTGGCCTTTGTTTTCCAGGCGCGCTCCGCTGATTTTCAGCAGCTCGCCTGCAATTTCCGGCTGCGGTAAGCTGTATTCAGTATCTTCCGTCTGGATCATCCAGCCCAGAATGGTGGTGTCATCAAACGTGTCTTTGAGGGTATAGCAGCCGTTTTCGACCACCATCTCCAGTTCGCGTGTCCACTGCTGTCCTTGCGGCAACGGGGAATGAATCACGTTTTGTTCAGCAATGCGAACTTTGTTGCCATGCAATTGGGTAATGATGGCGACATGGCCGGTGTCTTTAAATTCTCCGCCTTTATCCCAGATAAGAAGCGCACCCGCGACTGGCGCACGCGGCGAACCGTTAGGAAATGCCTGCAACGGCAGGATGTTGTCGTTAACCACTTCACGCAGGAAGCGCAGCGAGAAAATCTCCCACGCCATACCCACGTCTGTGAAGACCACACCGTAATTCAGAAAGAGAAAACGGCGAGCAAATTCAACGCATTGCCATTTGTGGCCCATATATTCGTCATCGATATAGCTACGGAATACGGCGTCATCTTCATATTCCTGCGGATCGAGAGAACTGTAATCTGAAGAGTAGATTGCTACACCACCTGGGGCGTAGCCCAATAATGTCCCGAACGGGGCATCCTGGCTGGTCGTTCCTTTGCTCATCACTTTACCTTTAACAATACAACCTAAGCAGTTGGCGTAATTGTTGTGCTCTGATTACCTGCTCAGCGACATTAACCGGACAGAGGTCTGACTTATCATACACCTCAACGCAGCGGCTGGCGCAAAGGGTTAAAAAATTCACAATCTGTATAGCAATCGAACTGCTACACTGCTTCAACACTACCACTCAGAAGGCAATTCAGTATGACAGACAATACTTATCAGCCCGCGAAAGTCTGGACGTGGGATAAATCTGCTGGCGGCGCATTCGCCAATATCAATCGCCCGGTTTCTGGCCCGACGCATGAAAAAACGCTGCCGGTTGGTAAGCACCCGTTACAGCTCTATTCTCTGGGCACGCCAAACGGTCAGAAAGTAACGATTATGCTTGAGGAGCTGCTGGCGCTGGGCGTTACTGGTGCAGAGTACGACGCCTGGCTGATTCGCATTGGCGATGGCGATCAATTCTCCAGCGGCTTTGTGGAAGTGAATCCGAACTCGAAGATCCCCGCGCTGCGCGATCATACGCATAATCTGCCAATCCGCGTGTTTGAGTCTGGTTCGATCCTGCTTTATCTGGCAGAGAAATTTGGCTACTTCTTGCCGCAGGATTTGGCAAAACGGACGGAAACACTGAACTGGTTGTTCTGGTTACAGGGCGCTGCGCCGTTCCTCGGCGGTGGTTTTGGTCACTTTTACCATTACGCGCCGGTGAAAATTGAGTACGCCATCAACCGCTTTACCATGGAAGCCAAGCGCCTGCTCGACGTGCTTGATAAGCAACTGGCGCAGCATAAGTTTGTTGCGGGCGATGAGTACACCATTGCTGATATGGCAATCTGGCCGTGGTTTGGCAACGTGGTGTTAGGCGGCGTATATGATGCCGCAGAGTTTCTTGATGCGGGCAGTTATAAGCACGTGCAACGCTGGGCGAAAGAAGTGGGCGAACGTCCGGCGGTGAAGCGTGGGCGTATTGTTAACCGCACCAACGGACCGCTGAACGAGCAGTTGCATGAGCGCCATGACGCCAGTGATTTCGAGACGAATACGGAAGATAAGCGCCAGGGGTAAGGGTTGGTGTTCGTCGCAGCAAGCCATAAAGGCCGATGTAGACCGGATAAGGCGTTTACGCCGCATCCGGCAATCGAGCACAATGCCTGATGCGACGCTGCCGCGTCTTATCAGGCCTACGAAAGCTAATTTTCACGCGCTGGTAATGTCGTAATCCATTTGGCGCAGTGCGTCTAATGTGGCTTTGGCTTCGTCTTCGTCGATGATACTCATGGCAAATCCGACGTGCACCAGTACCCACTGGCCCAGCAGATCGGCAGGGTTACCTTCGCAAATCAGCGCGATATTCACGTCGCGCTTGATACCACATACTTCAACCTGCGCAAGCTGGTGAATATCTTCACCGACAGCCAGCACCTGGCCTGGAACGCCAATACACATTGTTAACTCCGGTTATTTCGATTGCAGACAAACGCGAAAAAAACCTTTGGGTGTTTCCCCTCACCCTACCCCTCTCCCCGGAGGGGCGAGGGAACCGTCCGTGCGCTTTTCAGGCATTGTCCGCAGTCTTATTCAACTTCAATACTTTTGACGATCAGCGAATCGCCGGTATCGACACGCAACCGCTCGCCATGACAGAGCGGGCACTGCGCATCGTGCTGATGAATCTCCACTACCTGGCTGCAATCCCAACACCAGGCCTGGGCGGGTTTATAGACGATATGTAAATCGCACCCTTGCGCCACCGTTCCCTGGCAGACAATTTCAAAACTAAAACGGACGGCGCTCTCCTCAACGCAGGAGAGCGCGCCAATTTCCAGCCACACGGCGGTGACGCGCTTAACATCGTGCTGCTCCGCCTGCCGTTGGATAATCTCAACGGCGCTCTGGCAAAGCGACAACTCATGCATTTTCGCCACTCCTGCGACCAAACAGCAGGGCGCGACGCCCTGCGTGTGGTACATCCGGATTGGTGACCGGCAGCGAAAGGATCATTCGCGCACAGTCATCCGTCAGGCGTTGACCCTCTTCAATCGACATGCTGTGCGAAAGCGGCGACATCAGCGAGCAGGAGAGGTATTGCGAAACACCGTCCAGTTCACCAACGGTAAAGGTCATAGTGCCATACGGCAGTTGCAGACCGATTTTTTCACTCACTTTGCGCAGCGGCCAGAGTTGATCCGGGCCGGGGAAGATAACTGCACTCAGCATCCACGGGGTGATCACACACCCCGTCCACTGACCTTCGAACAGCGTAAAGTCGGAAACATACACCGGCATTGAAGGATGCAGAAAAGAAAGATCGTGCATCGAACGCCGGGCAATTTCTTCAAACGCTGCCTGTACTTGCGCCTTCGGGGAGGTCTGGAAACCTGCTATCTCTTCAGTCATGAGCAGCCTCCCGTGGGATAGCTTCCACGCCTGATTCGCGCAACGCAGCCAGAACCTGCTCAAGCGCAGGTTCAATCATCGCTTCTACCGTCGGCGTCAAGCCGATGTGCGGCTCCAGCGATTCCGGGATCACGCCGACCAGCGTCAGCTTTTTCGGGAACTCGCCGGTGAAGCGCAGGGCCGACAATACGTCGGCCAGGCCAAGCTGATGCGGAGAGATTTTGTTAGTAAACAACGCCGGAACTTCTTCATCCCGCAGGATCATCATCGTTCCCGGCGCGTTCTTTTTCGACACAATGGCATCCGCAATGATCAGATGATCGCGATTTGCCATGTCGCCAAGCAGCTCCATTCCCGCCGTGCCGCCATCGAGGATTTCAACATAATCCGGCAGAATGTATCGTTGCTCTAACGCTTCGACAATCCGCACACCGATGGCTTCATCGGTCAGCAAAATATTGCCGACCCCTAAGACTAAAATACGCATTACAGAACCTTCACTGAAACCACTTCGTTGCCGTCGGCATCCACTACGTGTACCGCGCAGGCCATGCACGGGTCGAAGGAGTGAATGGTACGCACCACTTCCAGCGGTTTATTCAGATCAGCAACCGGCGTGCCTACCAGCGACTGTTCGTAAGGGCCGACGTCATCATTGAAGTTACGCGGGCCAGAGTTCCAGGTTGACGGAACAACTGCCTGATAGTTGCTGATGATACCGTCTTTGATCACCATCCAGTGAGAGAGCATACCGCGCGGTGCTTCAAGGAAGCCAACGCCTTTGAACTCACCCGTTGCCGGAATGTTCGGCTTCACGAACGTGGTGTGGTCGCCTTTGCCGATATTGGTGATCAGTGTACTGTATTGATTTTGCAGGATATCCTGCAATTCGCAGCAGTGAACAGTACGACCAATAATACGCCCCAGCGTGGAGTGCAGTTGCGCCACTTCCAGCGTGTTGCCAGTCAGTTTCTGATAAATTGCAACGATTTCATTCAGTTTGTTCTGGGTAGACTCGCGTCCTGCCGCCAGTTTCACCAGCATGTTCGCCAGCGGACCCACTTCTACCGTTTTGCCGTAGAAAGTCGGTGATTTCACCCACGAGTATTTACCGTCGTCAGACCAGCCATCATAAGCAGGAATGGTTGTGCCTTCCCACGGTGCCTGCGGTGCTTCGTCTTTATACCAGGAGTGCTTCGCGCTCTCCTGAATGCCTTTGATCAGGTATTCATCGGAATGGGAAGTGATCGGACGATACGAGGACAGATCCGCATTCTCAATGTAGCCGCCCGGGAACAGGAAGCTGCCATTTTTGCTGTCGGTCGGGAATTCCGGCACACTCAGGTAGTTCACTGCACCTTTACCGCGTTCCAGCCATTCAGGGTAGAACGCGGCGATAACTGCAGTATCAACCTTGTAAACCTGCTCAACAAAGTCGCTCAGCTTGTCGATGAAAGACTTGATGTACATCAGGCGCTCAAGGTTCAGCACGCCCAGACCGTCGAGGTTGATTGGGTTAGCGACCCCACCTACCGCCAGGTTCTGAATGTGCGGCGTTTTACCGCCCAGCAGAGCCACGACGCGGTTAGCGTCACGCTGGCACTCCAGCGCCTGCAGGTAGTGAGCTACCGCAATCAGGTTCACTTCCGGCGGCAGTTTCATCGCCGGGTGACCCCAGTAGCCGTTGGCGAAAATACCCAACTGACCGCTGGCAACCAGCTCTTTGATCTTGTTCTGAACTTTGGTGAACTCTTCCGGACTGTTCAGATGCCAGGTCGAAACGCCTTTCAGCATTTCGGAGGCTTTGGTTGGGTCAGCTTGCAGTGCAGAAGTGATGTCCACCCAGTCCAGCGCCGAAAGCTGATAGAAATGAACGATATGGTCATGCGTGGTGTGCGCAGCCAGAATGATGTTACGGATGTATTGCGCGTTAACCGGAACGTCGATATTCAGCGCACTCTCTGCCGCACGAACGGAAGACAGCGCGTGAGTGGTAGTACATACGCCACAGATACGTTGCACAATCATCCATGCATCGCGCGGATCGCGGTTTTTCACGATCTCTTCCATGCCGCGCCACATGGTTCCGGAAGCCCATGCTTTCGAAACGACGCCATTTTCGATTTCGCAATCGATGCGTAAATGCCCTTCAATACGGGTTACCGGATCAATAGTAATTCTCTGGCTCATGCTTTGCTCGCCTCATGACGATTATGATCGTTTTGTTTTAAAGGAGGAAGTATCGGCAGTAGACGAATGAGTACGATGTAAGCGCAAATCTCAATAGCCACAAAACCAATAGAAATCAACAGTTCTTCCCAGGTCGGGAAGTAGGCGTAACCGCCGCCTGGGTTAAATGCCACCAGCGAATAGGTCAGACGCCAGGTTGCACAACCTAACAGCGCGCTCAGTGCTGACAGGAACAGCATACGGGAATCATTGCGCAGCTTCGCCACACGCAGAACGACCAGCGGGAAGAGCATCAGCAGGACTTCAATCCAGAACATCACGGAGTAGAAGTCACCGGCAAACGCTAAGGACAGCTTGTCACGATAGATTAGCTCACCAAAGCGCAGCACGATGAAAATCGCCAGCAACACACTGATGGTGTTGGTCAGCTTGACGAACAGGCTCTTCTCATCCGGACCATTGCCGCGCAGACCCGCCTGCACCAGCGAACCTTCAAAGATGACAATCGAGAAGCCCATGATGAACGCCGTCAGCAGCGAGAACAGCGGCAACATTTCATAGCTCTGCCACAGCGGATGCACCTTGTAGCCCGCCGAGATCATCAGCGACCCCATTGAAGACTGGTGCATGGTCGGCAGCAGCGCACCAAGCGCGATGATGAAGAACATCACCTTGTTCAGACGTTTGAGCGACACCTTCCAGCCCAGACGTTCAAACAGTGCCGGAGCAAACTCCAGTGCCATCACGCCGATGTAGATAGTCATACAGACCGCCGTCTCGAACAGTACCGAGTTCACGTTGAAGTGACCCGGAATGTAGAAGTACGGCAGGTTCCAGTAGCGACCCACGTCGATAGTGATCGACAAGCCACCCAGTGAGTAACCAAACAGACTCGCCAACAGCGCCGGACGCACCAGCGGATGGTATTGCCCACGGTTAAAGACGTATACCGCCCACGCCAGCGCCCAGCCGCCACAGGCAAAGCCGGTGCCGATCAGCAGGTCAAACGCGATCCACACGCCCCACGGGAAGCCGCCGTTCAGGTCGGAGACAGAGCCCAGACCGAACACCAGACGTTTCACAATCAGGAGCATACAGATGACGATTAACGGTCCAAAAATCATGACCGGTTTACTGATGATTTTGCCGCCCAGCGGTTGTGGATCATGACTCATGATCGTCTCCTCCGTCGTGATGGTCGTTTTTGGTGTTGCGACGAACCAGCACGGTTAAGCCCGCCAGCACAGCCAGTGGTAGCATCATGCCTTTATACAGGGTGTGTTGAATATTTTCGGAACGCGCACCGGTAGAAAGATCGTCCAGCTTCGGTAGGTCGAGATTTTCATAAGGAACACCCGTCAGTACCAGAACCTGAGTACCGCCGCCCTCTTTCTCGCCGTACAGATGCGGATAATATTTCGGCACCATGTGCAGGTAAGTGTCGCCAGATTTCAGCGTCTGACGCGGATAGTGGTATTCGCTGCCTGGCTTCAGTGCCAGACGTTTTTTCGCCTCAGCCATCAGCTCTTCACGAGTACCAAAAATCACCGCGCCCGCCGGGCACACTTCTACGCAGCCAGGCAGACCGCCTTTATCGAGACGTTCCACACCTTTCTGGTTGCACAGCTCGCACTTATGCAGCGCACCAAACGGGTTGTTGTAGTCGTACTTCGGCACGTTGTACGGGCAGGCAACCATGCAGTAACGGCAGCCGGTGCACACGTCTTTGTCGTAATGGACAATGCCGGTTTTCGGATCTTTTTTCAGCGCGGAGACCGGGCACACAGAGACACAGTTCGGATCGACGCAATGCATACACTGTTTCTTAATGTACGCGTAGCCGTTCTCTTCCTGGTCTTTGTTGACCCCCGTGCCGCTGGTCCACACCTGAATGATGTTATTGGTGTATGGCGACAGTTTGTCGTTGTTCGACCAGGTCTGTTCCCCTTGTGGGTTACGTTCAGGGAAGTTGATATCCTGACACTTGGTGACGCAAGCCTGGCAGCCTACGCACAAGGTCGAGTCATACAACATACCCAGCGATCCCGGAATTGGCGGGCGGTTTTCAGCAGCCGCATGGCTGACCGACGGCAACGCGCCCGTCAGCAATGCCCCGCAGGAGGCTGCTTTAATAAAATTACGTCTGTTCACGGTTATTCTCCCCGTGAGTCAGCGTTATCTTTCTTTTGCTGACGACCCAGTTCACGCACCGCCATCACGCTGACACCGGCAACCAGCCCAACCACGCCGCCAAGCAAACCGATAGCGCCCGCAGAGACGTTGCCGCCTTCTTTAGCATTCACGTCCGGTTTTTGTGAGCGTGGCGTCTGATTTTCGACGTTGGCAAGCTGATGGATGCCTTTATGGAAGCCGATACCTTCTTCGTTACAGCCATAGCACGGGTGACCAATCGCCACCGGCCACACGCCGCCAACGTCGCAGAATTGCAGCGTTGAGCAGTTGCCGTAAGTTTCAGGGCCTTTACAGCCAAGGTGGTACAGGCACCAGCCTTCGCGGTGGCCTTCATCACCGAACTCTTTGGCAAAACGACCAGCATCGAAGTGCGGGCGACGTTCGCAGTGTTCGTGAATCAGACGGCCATAGGCGAAGGTCGGACGATTTTTGTCATCCAGTTTCGGCGGTTTGCCGTAAGTGATGATGTGCGCAACGGTCGCAAGGAAGTTGTGCGGGTTCGGCGGACAGCCTGGAATGTTGATAACGGTTTTGCCCGGTAGAACTTCTTGCAGGCTGACCGCGCCGGTGGGGTTAACCCCAGCTGCGGCGACACCGCCCCACGCGGAGCAAGAACCGATAGCAATAATGGCTGCTGCGCCTTCCGCCGCTTTGCGGATGTGATCCACAATCGGCTCACCGGCAACCATGCAGTAAATACCGTTATCTTTTAATGGGATGGAACCATCCACAACCAACACATACTGCCCTTTATACTTCTCAAGCGCGTTATGTTTGTTCTCTTCAACCTGATGGCCGAATGCGGCGGAAAGGACTTCGTGATACTCCAGAGAGATGGTCTCCAGCACGAGGTTTTCTACCGTTGGATGCGTTGCACGAAGCAGAGATTCCGTACAACCGGTGCATTCCTGCGCGCCAATCCAGATAACCGGCGGGCGCTGCGGGTTAGTGACCGATTCGGCCATCTCTGCGGCGGCTTTGCTACTCAGCCCCATGGTGGCGGCTAATGCTGCACAAAGCTTCATGAAATCACGACGATTAATGCCGTGAGAATGGATGAGGGTGTTATCTCCAGTCATTTATAGTTATTCCGTTGCGAAGACCTGGCATATATTTTGCCTCAACCGCAAAATCAATAATGCGATCGATGCGCCATTTACCACACATTTATTATGGTTATCATTGTCATGATACTGCGGCGGGGCGCTAAAACGAAGGGAAGAAGCATTAGTGTAATTAATTAAAGCAAGATAATACGTATGTTTGATCAATTTTCGAGGCGATAACCAGCCATAAAAAATCGTAATGTAGAACAGGAATTATTCTCACGAAAGAAATCCATTACCATCTCTTTATCCAGTCCATAACGGCGCGTCAGAATACCCGCTTCCCAGGCGCTGAGCTGGCGGTCACCGGTCTTTTTATACATCCGGTGCGAATAGCCTAATACAAATCCACGCTTATAATCAGCACAGAATTTAGTCACATTAACCGCACTGTCGGCATGTGTTGCTTTTAATCCCGCCATTAAGCCTTTACCAAAATGGTTATTCATCGTTTTGCCCTTAAACGTTATATATGAACCTATATAGCGATATTTTAGGCAAAGAACGACTTTTGCGCACGCTATTTTTTTCAGCATGTTAAGAATGTTATCCAGAAAGAGATAAACCCATCAGGAGAGATATTTGTCGAACCATTTCAGCGTCCTTTGCCAGGCAAGATCGGCGGCAGATTTGTCATAACGGGGCGTGGAATCATTATGGAATCCGTGATTAACCCCCGGATAAATATACGCCTCATAGACCTTATTATTCGCTTTCAACGCCGCCTCATAAGCAGGCCAGCCTTCGTTGATTCGGGTGTCCAGTTCAGCGTAGTGAAGCAGTAAAGGTGCGTCGATTTTCGCCACATCAGCGGTGGGTGCCTGGCGACCATAAAACGGCACCGCGTAGGCCAGTTCCGGATATGCCACCGCAGCCGCGTTTGAGACACCACCGCCATAGCAAAATCCAGTAATACCCACTTTGCCTGTGGCTTGCTGATAGCGTTGCATAAACTCAATTGCGGCAAAGAAATCATTCATCAACTTAGTCGGATCGACCTGCTGTTGCAGCTCACGACCTTTATCATCGTTCCCCGGATATCCACCCACGGAGCTTAAACCGTCTGGCGCCAGGGCGACGTACCCCGCCTTCGCCACTCGCCGTGCCACATCTTCGATATACGGATTCAGTCCACGATTCTCATGCACCACCACCACGGCTGGCGTTTTGCCGCTCATCTTTGCGGGCTTCACCAGATAACCCCGTACCTCGCCGTGACCATTTGGCGAAGGATATGTGATGTACTCAGCAACAATCTCCGGGTCGGTAAACTCTACCTGAGTCGCCAGCGCATAATTTGGCTTGAGCAAATCAAACAACGCTAATGCCGTCATCCCGCCCACCGCATACTTCGCCGCAAGGTTGAGGAACTCACGTTTCGAGATTTTCCCATGAGCGTAATAGTCGTAGTAATCCAGCAACTCTTGTGGGAAATCTTTGGCGGTTAAACGCGGCATCGTTGCACTCCTCAACTGGTGTTTTTTTAAGCAAAGCATAAGCACGTATTTTTGCCCAGTTTTTCGTCACTCTGTGAGCCACACTACGGGATACACGCTGGCGAATCGCTAAACTAGAAACATTGTTTCGAAATTGAACGGTTGAAAGGAGAGGTCATGGTCTGGTTAGCAAATCCCGAACGTTACGGGCAGATGCAATACCGCTATTGCGGAAAAAGCGGTTTACGCCTGCCCGCGTTATCGCTCGGTTTATGGCACAATTTCGGTCACGTTAACGCGCTGGAATCACAGCGTGCGATCCTGCGTAAAGCGTTTGATTTAGGCATTACGCACTTTGATTTAGCCAACAATTACGGGCCGCCTCCAGGAAGCGCAGAAGAGAACTTTGGTCGCCTGCTGCGGGAGGATTTTGCCGCTTATCGCGATGAACTGATTATCTCAACCAAGGCTGGCTACGATATGTGGCCCGGCCCTTACGGCTCTGGCGGTTCACGTAAATACCTGATCGCCAGCCTCGACCAAAGCCTGAAGCGTATGGGTCTGGAATATGTCGATATTTTTTACTCTCATCGCGTCGATGAAAATACGCCGATGGAAGAAACCGCCTCTGCGCTGGCTCATGCTGTGCAAAGCGGTAAGGCGCTTTATGTCGGGATCTCCTCTTACTCGCCAGAGCGGACGCAAAAAATGGTCGAGTTGCTGCGCGAGTGGAAAATTCCGCTGTTAATTCATCAACCTTCGTACAATTTACTGAACCGCTGGGTAGATAAAAGCGGCCTGCTGGATACCCTGCAAAATAACGGCGTGGGCTGCATTGCCTTTACTCCTCTGGCTCAGGGATTGCTGACCGGAAAATATCTCAACGGTATTCCGGAGGATTCACGGATGCATCGCGAAGGTCATAAAGTTCGTGGTCTGACGCCGAAAATGCTCACCGAAGCCAACCTCAACAGCCTGCGCTTATTGAATGAAATGGCACAGCAGCGTGGACAATCAATGGCGCAAATGGCGTTAAGCTGGTTGCTGAAAGATGAGCGAGTGACGTCGGTATTGATTGGTGCCAGCCGTGCGGAGCAACTGGAGGAGAACGTGCAGGCGCTGAATAATCTGACGTTTAGCACCGAGGAGTTAGTGCAGATTGACCAGCATATCGCCGATGGCGAGCTGAATCTGTGGCAGGCGTCGTCCGATAAATGACCTGTTAATAACGGGCGCGAGAACCGCGCCCGAATCAGATCAGTGATTATGACGAGTCAGTCGGTCAAGATAGCCCATCACAAATGCAGAGAGCACAAACGTCAGATGGATAATGACGTACCACATCAGTTTGTTATCAGGGACATTTTTCGCATCCATAAAGACGCGCAGTAAGTGAATGGAAGAGATTGCCACAATCGACGCTGCTACTTTGTTTTTCAGCGACGTTGCGTCCATTTTCCCCAGCCAGTTCAGCTTCTCTTTGTTCTCGGAGATATCAAGCTGCGAGACGAAATTCTCATAACCGGAAAACATCACCATCACCAGCAAACCGCCAACCAGCGTCATATCCACCAGCGACAGCAACACGAGGATCAAATCAGATTCCGCCATCGAGAAGATATTCGGTAGTACGTGAATAATCTCCTGGAAGAACTTCAGCGCCAGGGCAACTAACGCCAGCGAAAGGCCAAAGTACACGGGGGCAAGCAGCCAGCGAGAAGCATACATTGCATTTTCAAGAAAACGTTCCATACATTCCTGTCGTGTAGTTAAAACGGGCAACAGTATATCGCAATTGAGTAAACAGCGCGCAACAGCAAATCAACATATACGTTAAACCTTTGTCGCATAATTCTGAGGTTTAGGGATCTTCCTGGTTCCCTGATTAACGCATCGAGAGCGTCTACCCTTAAAGGACGTTGAACCTGAAGGGAGAAAAGCGATGTCTCATTTAAAAGACCCGACCACGCAGTATTACACTGGTGAATATCCCAAACAGAAACAACCGACGCCAGGCATCCAGGCGAAGATGACGCCGGTGCCGGATTGTGGCGAGAAAACTTATGTTGGTAGCGGTCGCCTGAAAGATCGTAAAGCACTGGTGACAGGGGGCGATTCTGGTATCGGTCGTGCTGCCGCCATCGCTTACGCGCGTGAAGGCGCTGACGTGGCGATCAGTTATCTTCCGGCGGAAGAAGAAGACGCCCAGGATGTGAAAAAGATTATTGAAGAATGCGGACGCAAAGTCGTTCTGCTGCCGGGCGATTTAAGCGATGAGAAATTTGCCCGTTCGCTGGTTCACGACGCGCATAAGGCGTTAGGCGGGCTGGATATTATGGCGCTGGTCGCCGGGAAACAGGTTGCCATTCCTGATATTGCAGACCTCACCAGCGAACAGTTTCAAAAGACCTTTGCCATTAACGTTTTCGCGCTGTTCTGGTTAACCCAGGAAGCGATTCCCCTGCTGCCAAAAGGTGCCAGTATCATCACCACTTCGTCAATCCAGGCGTACCAGCCAAGCCCGCATTTACTGGATTACGCGGCAACGAAGGCGGCGATTCTGAACTACAGCCGTGGTCTGGCAACACAGGTCGCGGAGAAAGGTATTCGGGTGAACATTGTCGCACCTGGTCCTATCTGGACGGCGCTGCAAATTTCCGGCGGACAGACGCAGGATAAGATCCCGCAGTTTGGTCAGAAAACGCCGATGAAGCGTGCCGGGCAACCGGCGGAACTGGCTCCTGTTTATGTTTATCTGGCAAGTCAGGAGTCGAGCTACGTCACCGCAGAAGTGCACGGCGTATGCGGCGGCGAACATTTAGGCTAAAAAAATGCCCGGTTGTGTGAAGCAACCGGGCATCATCGTACTTTTAACGCTTGCCGGGTGCGGCGTGAACGCCTTATCCGGCCGACAAACTCATGCAAATTCAATATATTGCGATATATTTTGTAGGTCTGATAAGACGCGCCAGCGTCGCATCAGGCATTGAGCACCTAATGCCTGATGCGGCGTGAACGCCTTATCCGGCCTACATGTCATGAAAATTCAATACGTTGCGATAGATTTTGTAGGCCTGATAAGCGTAGCGCATCAGGCAATTCTGCTTTACTTCGCTTTGGCAGTTTCTTCGCCGACCAGACCTATCTTCAGATAACCAGCCTGATGCAGCGTATCCATGACCTTCATCAACGTCTCGTAATCAACGGTTTTATCCGCACGGAAGAAGATGGTGGTATCTTTCTTACCTTCGGTTAACGCATTCAGCGCCGTAACCATCGTTTCATCGGTGACCGGATCGTTACCGATAAACATCGAGTTGTCTGCCTTCACCGACAGATAAACCGGTTTTTCCGGGCGCGGCTGCGGCGTGCTGGTAGAAGCAGGCAAGTTCACCTTCACATCTACCGTCGCTAACGGTGCCGCCACCATAAAGATAATCAGCAAAACCAACATCACGTCGATAAACGGCGTCACGTTGATATCATGCATTTCGCCGTTATCGTCGAGGTTTTCGTTAAGATGCATTGCCATAGCGCATTACCCTGCACGTAATTTCTGTGCGACACGAACCGGATGCGCAGCGGCGCTGGCTTCCAGATCCAGGTCACGACTTTGCAGCAACAATACCTGCGCTGCAACATCACCCAGCATCGCTTTAAAGCCGCCAATTTGGCGCGCGAATACGTTATAGATAACGACCGCCGGAATCGCTGCCACCAGACCGATTGCTGTTGCCAACAATGCTTCTGCGATACCCGGCGCAACCACCGCCAGGTTGGTGGTCTGCGTTTGCGCAATACCGATAAAACTGTTCATGATGCCCCAGACCGTACCAAACAGCCCCACAAACGGCGAAATCGCGCCAATGGTTGCCAGATAGCCGTTACCGCGTCCCATTTGACGCCCCACAGCGGCGACCCGACGCTCCAGGCGGAAGCTGGTACGCTCTTTAATACCTTCGTTATCGTCGCTGCCTTCTGACAGTTCCAGCTCGTTCTGCGCTTCATTGAGCAAATGCAGGCTTAAGCTTTTGCTACCAAAATCAGCGGCGATATCGTTGGCCTGGTTTAGGGAACGCGCTTCAGCCAGCAGTTGCTGCTCGCGCTTAAGACGGCGCTTCTGATTGAAGAACTCTACGCTCTTACTGAAGAAGATTGCCCAAGTGACAACGGAGGCCAAAATAAGCCCAATCATCACGCACTTAACGACAATATCGGCGTGCTGATACATACCCCAGACGGAAAGGTCCGTCTGCATTAAATTATTACCCACTGTGTATCTCCAGGACGCAAGTCACAAAATCTGCGCATAATAATATCAAAACGACGTCGAATTGATAGTCGTTCTCATTACTATTTGCATACTGCCGTACCTTTGCTTTCTTTTCTTTGCGTTTACGCAGTAAAAAAGCCACCAGAACGCCATTTGCGAAAATTTTCTTCTTTATGCCAATTCTTCAGGATGCGCTCGCTGTTATTCATGCTAGTTTAGACATCCAGACGTATAAAAACAGGAATCCCGACATGGCGGACAAAAAGCTTGATACTCAACTGGTGAATGCAGGACGCAGCAAAAAATACACTCTCGGCGCGGTGAATAGCGTGATTCAGCGCGCCTCTTCGCTGGTTTTTGATAGCGTTGAAGCGAAAAAACATGCGACGCGTAATCGCGCCAACGGCGAATTGTTCTATGGACGGCGCGGAACGTTAACCCACTTCTCGTTACAAGAAGCAATGTGCGAACTGGAAGGTGGCGCCGGCTGTGCACTGTTTCCTTGCGGTGCGGCCGCCGTTGCCAATTCCATTCTTGCTTTTGTCGAACAGGGCGATCATGTATTGATGACCAATACCGCCTATGAACCGAGTCAGGATTTCTGTAGCAAAATCCTCAGCAAACTGGGCGTAACGACATCGTGGTTTGATCCGCTGATTGGCGCGGATATCGTTAAACATCTGCAGCCAAACACTAAAATCGTCTTTCTGGAATCGCCAGGCTCCATCACTATGGAAGTCCACGACGTTCCGGCGATTGTTGCTGCCGTGCGCAGTGTCGTGCCAGACGCCATCATTATGATCGATAACACATGGGCTGCCGGGGTGCTTTTTCAAGCTCTTGATTTTGGTATTGATATTTCGATTCAGGCGGGAACCAAGTATCTGATAGGTCACTCGGATGCCATGATCGGCACCGCAGTATGCAATGCCCGTTGCTGGGAGCAACTACGGGAGAACGCTTATCTGATGGGACAAATGGTCGATGCCGATACCGCTTATATGACCAGCCGTGGCCTGCGCACATTAGGTGTGCGTTTGCGTCAACATCATGAAAGCAGTCTGAAAGTGGCTGAATGGCTGGCAGAACATCCGCAAGTAGCGCGAGTTAACCACCCTGCTCTGCCGGAAAGTAAAGGTCACGAATTCTGGAAACGAGACTTTACAGGCAGCAGCGGGCTATTTTCCTTTGTGCTTAAGAAAAAACTCAACGATGAAGAACTGGCGAACTATCTGGATAACTTCAGTTTATTTAGCATGGCCTACTCGTGGGGCGGTTATGAATCGTTGATCCTCGCGAATCAGCCGGAACATATCGCCGCCATCCGCCCACAAGGAAAGATTGATTTCAGCGGCACATTGATTCGCCTGCATATTGGTCTGGAAAACGTCGACGATCTGATTGCCGATCTGAACGCGGGATTTACCCGAATTGTGTAACATTGCCAAATTTGGACAATTTTGCAGACATTTAATTGTGAATAGTCTTAAATTGTTGCGTCCGGGATCAAGGCGTCCCGGACAATTCAGGAGTACAATAGGCAAATAAAGGCTTAAACGCTGTTCCACAGGAAAGTCCATGGCTGTTATTCAAGACATTATCGCTGCGCTCTGGCAACACGACTTTGCCGCGCTGGCGGATCCTCATATTGTTAGCGTTGTTTACTTTGTCATGTTTGCCACGCTGTTTTTAGAAAACGGTCTGCTGCCCGCTTCATTTTTGCCAGGCGACAGCTTGTTGATACTGGCTGGCGCACTGATTGCCCAGGGGGTGATGGATTTTCTGCCAACAATCGTGATTCTGACTGCCGCAGCCAGCCTGGGCTGCTGGCTAAGCTATATTCAGGGGCGTTGGCTAGGTAATACCAAAACGGTGAAAGGCTGGCTGGCACAGCTTCCGGCCAAATATCATCAGCGCGCCACCTGTATGTTTGACCGCCACGGTTTGCTGGCTTTGCTGGCTGGACGTTTTCTTGCATTTGTCCGCACGCTGCTACCAACCATGGCGGGAATTTCCGGGTTGCCAAACCGCCGCTTCCAGTTTTTCAACTGGTTAAGTGGATTGCTATGGGTCAGCGTGGTGACCAGTTTCGGCTATGCCTTAAGCATGATCCCGTTCGTTAAGCGCCATGAAGATCAGGTGATGACGTTCCTGATGATCCTGCCGATTGCCCTGTTAACCGCAGGCCTGTTAGGCACGCTGTTTGTGGTGATTAAAAAGAAATACGGTAACGCCTGACGTTTTTCTCCGTTCCCGGCGACTTGTCCGGGAACACATTTAACTCCCTTGCATCGCCCGCATTCTTGCCGCATCTTCCCCCGGCGTCACACCGAAGTAGCGTTTAAACTCACGGCTAAATTGCGACGCACTTTCGTAGCCAACGCGCATCGCCGCCGCGCTGGCCTTCATTCCATCATGGATTATCATCATCCGTGCCTTATGCAGTCGGTAGTTCTTCAAATACTGCAACGGCGAGGTGCTGGTGACAGACTTAAAATTATGGTGGAACGCCGAAACGCTCATGTTGGCTTCTGCCGCCAGTTGCTCGACGCTCAGGTTTTCAGTGTATTTATTCTCAATCCGTTTCAACACGCGGCTAATCAGGCTGAAATGAGTCTGCCGACTGACCAGCGCCAGTAACGCACCGCCGCAAGGTCCGGTCAGCACGTAGTAAAGAATTTCGCGAATGATCTGTTTACCGAGAATGCGCGCATCCAGCGGTCGCTCCATCACATCCAGTAACCGCTCCGCCGCGCATAAAATCTCTTCTGACAACGTAGCGGAGTTTATACCACTGGCAGCCATCGACGGCTGGAAATGCTCATCCTCACCAATGTCCATCAACAGTTCCTGTAACTGCAAAATATCAACATTGAGACGTAAACCCGCTAATGGCACTTCCGGCGTGGCATAGGTTTCGCACTCAAACGGTAACGGCACCGTCAGCAGCAGATATTCATTGGCATCATAACGAAACACGCGCTCATTGATATAGCCGATTTTATGCCCGGAAAAGAGAATTATGATGCCAGGCTCATACATCACCGGCGTACGTGCGCCGGGGTTCTCGCCATACAATAAGCGCACATCGGGCAGCAATTCAGACAAACTATTTTCTTTATTTTTCAGATTATTAATTTTGTCCGTCAGCAGGCGGCAAATCTCTTCACGTTTCATATCGCGTAATTTCTTAAGAATAATGCGTCAATTTGATTGTGCGCAATTTTGTACTATTTCTCCAGTGCTCTGGAGAAATAGGCAAGACATTGGCAGAAATGAGCATTGAGAGCAGCGACGCTGGCGACCACAATGAAAAACATCAGGCAGACCGATCTCTGCCCTCATATTGGCCCAGCAAAGGGAGCACGTAATGAACAACTTTAATCTGCACACCCCAACCCGTATTCTGTTTGGTAAAGGCGCTATCGCTGGTTTACGCGAACAAATTCCTCACGATGCTCGCGTATTGATTACCTACGGCGGCGGCAGCGTGAAAAAAACAGGCGTTCTGGATCAAGTTCTGGATGCGCTGAAAGGTATGGACGTGCTGGAGTTTGGCGGTATTGAACCAAACCCGGCTTATGAAACGCTGATGAACGCCGTGAAACTGGTTCGCGAACAGAAAGTGACTTTCCTGCTGGCGGTTGGCGGCGGTTCCGTACTGGACGGCACCAAATTTATCGCCGCAGCGGCAAATTATCCTGAGAACATCGATCCGTGGCACATTCTGCAAACGGGCGGTAAAGAGATTAAAAGCGCCATCCCGATGGGCTGTGTGCTGACGCTGCCAGCGACCGGTTCAGAATCCAACGCAGGTGCGGTTATCTCCCGTAAAACCACCGGCGACAAGCAGGCGTTCCATTCTGCCCACGTTCAACCTGTATTTGCCGTGCTCGATCCGGTTTATACCTACACCCTGCCGCCGCGCCAGGTGGCTAATGGCGTAGTGGATGCCTTTGTACACACCGTGGAACAGTATGTTACCAAACCGGTTGATGCAAAAATTCAGGATCGCTTCGCAGAAGGCATTTTGCTGACGCTTCTCGAAGATGGTCCGAAAGCCCTGAAAGAGCCAGAAAACTACGATGTGCGCGCCAACGTCATGTGGGCTGCGACTCAGGCGTTGAACGGTTTGATCGGCGCCGGCGTACCGCAGGACTGGGCAACACATATGCTGGGACACGAACTGACTGCGATGCACGGTCTGGATCACGCGCAAACGCTGGCTATTGTCCTGCCTGCTCTGTGGAATGAAAAACGCGACACCAAGCGCGCGAAACTGCTGCAATATGCTGAACGCGTCTGGAACATCACTGAAGGTTCCGACGATGAGCGTATTGACGCTGCAATTGCCGCTACCCGCAACTTCTTCGAGCAATTGGGCGTGCCGACCCGCCTGTCCGACTACGGTCTGGACGGCAGCTCCATCCCGGCATTGCTGAAGAAACTGGAAGAACACGGCATGACCCAACTGGGCGAAAATCATGACATTACGCTGGATGTCAGCCGCCGCATTTACGAAGCTGCTCGTTAAGCTTTTTCCTCCTCAAACTTTCGTTTTTGGGTATTTCGTCCAGACTTAAGTTCACACCAACTCACCGGAGCAGGCTCCGGTGAGTTCATATAAAAGGAGGAACGTATGGCTAATCCAACCGTTATTAAGCTACAGGATGGCAATGTCATGCCCCAGCTGGGACTGGGCGTCTGGCAAGCAAGTAATGAGGAAGTTATCACCGCTATTCAAAAAGCCCTGGAAGTGGGTTATCGCTCAATTGATACCGCTGCTGCCTATAAAAACGAAGAAGGTGTCGGCAAGGCGCTGAAAAATGCCGCACTTGCCAGAGAAGAGTTGTTCATTACAACCAAGCTGTGGAACGACGACCACAAACACCCCCGCGAAGCACTGCTCGACAGCCTGAAAAAACTCCAGCTTGATTATATAGACCTTTACTTAATGCACTGGCCCGTTCCCGCTATCGATCACTATGTCGAGGCGTGGAAAGGAATGATCGAGCTGCAAAAAGAGGGATTAATCAAAAGCATTGGCGTCTGTAACTTCCAGATCCACCACCTGCAACGTCTGATCGACGAAACTGGCGTGACGCCTGTTATTAATCAAATCGAACTTCACCCGCTGATGCAGCAACGCCAGCTTCATGCCTGGAATGCCACGCACAAAATCCAGACCGAATCCTGGAGTCCATTAGCGCAAGGTGGGAAAGGCGTTTTCGATCAGAAAGTCATTCGCGACCTGGCGGATAAATACGGCAAAACACCGGCACAAATTGTTATCCGCTGGCATCTGGATAACGGTCTGGTGGTGATCCCGAAATCGGTCACGCCTTCACGCATTGCCGAAAACTTTGATGTCTGGGATTTCCGTCTCGACAAAGACGAACTTGGTGAAATCGCAAAACTCGATCAGGGTAAACGTCTCGGTCCCGATCCCGACCAGTTCGGCGGCTAACGGGCAAATTCTCCCGGTAGCGGTAATGTTCCGCTACCGGACTTTTCAGAAATCATTTATTCCCCTCACCTCCCGCCCGTTGTTACTCTCCCCTGCTCAGAAATGCCAAATTTAAGGACATCATCATGCAGAGCTGGGAGCTCTTTAATCAACAAAGCATCTACAATATGGATAAACACGACGGTGAGGTCAAAAACAGATGAAAATAATACTTCTGTTTTTGGCGTTTTTTGCAAGCTTCACTACTCAAGCCCAATCATCCTCGCTGACTGTAGAACAGACAGTTCGCCAGATTTATCAAAACTATAAATCTGATGCCAGCGCGCCTTATTTTGGTGAGACAGGAGAGCAGGCGATAACGTCTGCACGCATACAAAAGGCACTTACCCTGAATGATAATCTCACGCTGCCGGGCAATATTGGCTGGCTGGATTATGATCCGATTTGTGATTGTCAGGATTTTGGCGATCTGGTGTTAGAAAGCGTAGTGGTTACTCAAACGGATATCGTTCAAGCGGATGCCGTTGTGCGTTTCCGTACCTTTGACGACGATAAAGAAAAGACCACGCAAACGCTGAAAATGGTGGCAGAAAATGGTCGTTGGGTCATTGATGATGTCATCAGCAACCATGGTAGCGTCTGGCAGGCAGTTAATAGCGAGAATGAAAAAATCCTGGCAACACTGGCTTCATTACAAAAAGAAGAGCCTGAAGCCTTTGTCGCTGAACTGTTTAAACATATTGCCGATTATAGTTGGCCCTGGACATGGGTTGTTTCCGACACCTATCGCCAGGCAGTCAATGAGTTTTATAAAACCACCTTCAATAAAAACGGCAATTTCGATCAAGAGATGCAAATAGAACGGCAATTTATTTACGACAACCCGATTTGTTTTGGTGAAGAGTCGCTATTTGCTCGTGTTGATGAAATTCGTGTCCAGGAAAAAACCGCCGATTCCGCCCGTATTCATGTTCGTATTGCGCTGAACAATGGTAACAGTGAAGAGCAGGATTTAGTTTTACATCGGCGCGAAGGAAAGTGGGAAATTGCCGATTTTATCCGTCCAGGCAGCGGTAGCTTGCTTAAACAGATTGAAACGAAAACCGCCACCAGATTAACGCAATGAACTGAATAAAATAAAAATTAGTCGGAACAATAAATAAAAGGGAGCACGATATGAAAACGATTTTCACCGTGGGAGCTGTTGTTCTGGTAACCGGCTTATTAAGTGGTTGCGTCAATGAGCAAAAGGTCAATCAACTGGCAGGTAATGTACAAACATTAAATGCCAAAATCGCCCGGCTAGAGCAGGATATAAAAGCATTACGCCCGCAAATTTACGCCGCCAAATCCGAAGCTAACAGAGCCAATACACGCCTTGATGCGCAGGACTATTTTGATTGCCTGCGCTGCTTGCGTATGTATACGGAGTGATAAAAATATCCCCGGTAGCATTCAGTTACCGGGGATGTTTTTTTAACGTCCAGTCGCCGCTTTAGGACGTTTCTTCGCACCGGCATTCATCGGGCGAGGTTGCGCAGACGGCGCTTTCTTTGCTCCGGCAGGCGTCTGGCGCTGGGTCGCCATCGGCGTATGTTTGGTCAACGCCGGACGGGTATTACGGTTCTGACGGCGAGCTTCGCGCATCTCTTCAATGGTTGGCGCAGGCACTAAGCAATCGCGACGACTGCCAATCAGATGCTTTTTACCCATCGCTTCCAGCGCCTGGCGGATTAACGGCCAGTTTGCCGGATCGTGGTAACGCAACAACGCTTTATGCAGACGACGCTGTTTGTCACCCTTCGGCACGAAAACGTCTTCGCTCTTATAACCAATCTTCGCCAGCGGATTTTTGCCGGTGTAATACATGGTGGTTGAGTTAGCCAACGGCGACGGATAGAAGTTCTGTACCTGGTCGAGACGGAAGCGATGTTTCTTCAGCCACAGCGCCAGATTCACCATATCTTCATCGCGTGTACCGGGGTGCGCGGAGATGAAATATGGGATCAGATACTGCTCTTTACCTGCCTGTTTCGAGTAGGTGTCGAACAGCTCTTTAAAGCGGTCATAGCTGCCCATGCCCGGCTTCATCATCTTCGACAACGGCCCTTCTTCGGTATGTTCCGGGGCTATCTTCAGATAACCACCAACGTGATGGGTTGCCAGCTCTTTGATATAGCGCGGATCTTCCACGGCGATGTCATAACGCACGCCGGAGGCAATCAGGATCTTTTTAATGCCTTTCAGATCGCGCGCGCGGCGATAGAGATTGATCGTCGGTTCGTGGTTAGTGTCCATATGCGGACAAATATCCGGGTAAACGCACGATAAACGACGGCAGGTTTGCTCGGCGCGTGGCGATTTGCAGCGCAACATATACATGTTGGCAGTTGGCCCGCCGAGATCGGAAATCACGCCCGTAAATCCAGGAACGGTGTCGCGGATCGCTTCAATCTCATTGATGATCGAATCTTCCGAACGGCTCTGAATAATGCGCCCTTCATGCTCGGTAATAGAACAGAAAGAGCAGCCGCCAAAGCAGCCACGCATAATATTGACTGAGAAACGGATCATTTCGTAAGCCGGAATACGGGCATTACCGTAAGCCGGATGCGGCACGCGCTTGTACGGCAGCGCAAAGACGCTGTCCATCTCTTCGGTAGAAAGCGGAATAGCAGGCGGGTTGATCCACACATAGCGGTCGCCATGTTTTTGCATCAATGCGCGAGCGCAGCCTGGGTTGGTTTCGTGGTGCAAAATACGCGAAGCATGAGCGTACAGCACTTTATCGCCCTTCACTTTCTCGAAAGAAGGGAGCAACACGTAGGTTTTTTCCCACGGCTTCGGACGCGGCGGCTGCACGGTTACGGCTTTGGCTTCTTGTTTTTTCGGAGCCACCGGTTTGTTATCCGCACACGGCAAATCTTCGCCATACGGATGCGGAATCGGGTCAATTTTCCCCGGTGTATCAAGGCGAGTAGAATCCACGCCGCTCCAGCCAGGCAGCGCCTCTTTCACGATAATCGCGGTATTACGTACATCGCGGATTTCGCTAATCGGCTCGCCCATCGCCAGACGGTGTGCCACTTCCACCAGCGGACGCTCACCGTTACCGAACATCAGCATGTCGGCTTTCGAATCCACCAGCACGGAACGGCGCACGGTATCAGACCAGTAATCATAATGCGCGGTACGGCGCAGGCTGGCTTCAATACCGCCGAGGATCACCGGCACATCTTTCCACGCCTCTTTACAACGCTGGGTATAAACCAGTGTGGCGCGATCCGGTCGCTTACCCGCGACGTTATCCGGCGTGTAGGCATCGTCATGACGTAAACGGCGATCGGCGGTATAGCGGTTGATCATCGAGTCCATATTGCCTGCGGTCACGCCGAAAAACAGATTCGGTTTACCCAGACGCATAAAGTCGTCTTTGCTGCTCCAGTCCGGTTGGGCGATGATCCCGACACGAAAGCCCTGCGCTTCCAGCATACGACCGCAAATCGCCATCCCAAAGCTTGGGTGATCGACATACGCGTCGCCAGTAACCAAAATGATGTCGCAGCTATCCCAGCCAAGTTGATCCATCTCTTCACGAGACATCGGCAAAAACGGTGCCGGTCCAAAACAGGCGGCCCAGTACTGCGGCCAGGAGAACAGGTCGCGATCCGGTTGGATCAGGGAGATAGAGCTCATTTTGCTTCCAGAAATGATAAAAAAATAATCAAAGGCCGGGGATTATAAGCCGGAACGAAAGAGAAATCGAAAGGTATTCCATACTTGCCCTCCCAGGGCGAGTATGAAGATTACGGTACTGGATTGACCAGCAACTGCCCAATAGAGCCGCGATCCGCCATTTCCAGTGTCTGGCTACCAAAGTAAAACGGGAAATGCGCCCAGGAAGGCTGGCCGTAATAAACAAGCAGTTCCACTTGTCCATCAACCCAGACGGTATCTTTCCAGCCTCTGTCTTCCGGGAATGGCATTGCGCCGTTAACGTTACGGATCTGGAACATCACACCTTCAATATGGAATGATTGCGGTTCATCCGCGCGTACCGTCCAGCGTTCCCACGTTCCCTGCTGGGCAGCAACGTCAATGCGGTTAACGTCCCATAGCTGCCCGTTAATGCCAGGATCATCACCCAGGCTTATATCACGGCTGCGAATCGGCGAACCAGCCATTATTTCGGTCGGCAGCAGGCGCATCGGCAGGCTGTCAGTCACCAGCGGCAGAAGGCCGGTCGGGCGCAGCGTTAGCACCAGCGTGGAAACCAGAATGCTGGACGGCTCAAAGAAGCCGCGAATACGATCAACAATGCTCGCCGCTTCGCCACAGGTGATCGACACTTCATCACCGTTGCTCATATCCACCAGTATTTCGCGGCGTTCACCCGGTGCCAGCGAAAGCTGCTTCACCGATACAGGAGCAGGCAGGAATCCCTGATCGCCAGAAATCACGTGTAACGGGCGACCATCGCTCATCTGTAGTTGATAGCGACGGGAGTTCGATGCGTTCAGCAGACGCAGGCGCACCCAACCGCGCGAAACTTCAACGTACGGGCTTTGTACACCGTTGACCAGCAGCGTATCGCCAACAAAGCCGCCGCTTCCCGGTTCGTTGTATTCTGGCGTACCAAAGTTATCCAGCCGTTTATCCTGGATAATGACCGGAAAATCATCCACACCATAATGGTTAGGAATGGGCAGCGACTTGCTGACTTCATCTTCCACCAGCCACATCCCGGCAAGGCCGTTATAGACCTGCTGCGCCGTGCGGTTGGGGGTATTGGCGTGATACCACAAAGTCGCAGCATTCTGGCGAATTGGCAGCACAGGCGCCCAGTCAGCGTTTGGCGACATCATGCGTGCCGGGCCGCCCATCAGTGGGCCTGGCACTTGTAATCCAGCCACTGTCATTGAGACGTTTTCTGTCAGTCGGTTGCTGTAAATCAGCTTAACATCGTCGCCCTTCCAGACGCGGATAGTCGGCCCAAGGTAGCGACCATTGATACCCCAAACCGACGCGCGCGTTCCTGGCGTAAATGACCAGTGCGCGCGCTGTACTGTCATAAATAACGGTTGCCCACGGCGAGATTCAAGCAGCGGCGGAACGGGCAGTGGTTGCTGTTGACCGGCTGCGCTTGCCTTCAGGGGGACAGCACCTGCACACAGTGCAATCCCCGATGCCTGAATGAACTGACGCCGACTGAGTGACATATTTGCTCCATGTAAAACTGGCTAAAGTAATACCGTGCAGGAAAACATCCCCGCAAAAAACAGATTGCCGACTTAAACTTTTCCGGCGGCTTCGCGCTCTGCGACTTCTTTATCGAGCTCGGCGATTTTTTGTTCCATTATCGAACGACAATGAGCAGCCAGCTCGCGAACCTGATCTTTACCATATTGACTGATGTCAATCGGCGGCAGCATTTCTACGATCACTAAACCATTATTCAGTCGATTAAGATTAATCTTATTCGAAGTCGTGGAAACACACACGGGAATAATCGGGACGCCTGCCGCAATTGCCGCATGGAATGCCCCTGTTTTAAACGGCAGCAGGCCGCGACCACGGCTACGCGTTCCTTCCGGGAACATCCAGATGGAAATACGGCGCTTTTTGAAGTGGTTCACGACTTCCGCGATGGTGCCATGCGCCTTAGTACGGTTGTTTCTGTCGATCAATAAGTTGCCGGTTAACCAGTACAACTGCCCAAAGAAGGGGATCCACAGCAAACTCTTTTTACCCACTGTGACCGTCGGTGGCTGCACGATGTTCGATGCTGTCACCATGTCATAGTTGTTCTGGTGGTTAGCAATATAGATAGCATTACCATAGCTTTCAGCATCAGCAGGTTTGCGGCACTCAACTTTCAGCCCATATAGCGGCGCAAGGCGCCCAAACATATGCCCGAAGGTGGCTACATGCTTTGGATTTCGCGGGCTGAAAAGGCAGTAAATGGAGCCGAAAACACAGACTAAGATGCTGTAAATAACGGTAATAATAAGACGAAAGATATATAGCATAACACCCTCTGAAGATCTGAGAGACTGGCATTGTACGTCACCTGAAATCAGGTTAGGGCATTGTTAAAAGCCGCTCTCTGGAAAAGCGTATTGTTAATCGCAACGCATGAATAAACAACGGTTTCAAGGGAATTTTTATCGTTTCCGGGGGTTGAATACGCTGCCGGATGACGACTTAACGTTTCATCCGGCATTCCTTGCAAACGGGAGAAAGCCCCCCTCCGGCATATTACTCTTCGCTATCGCCGCTGCTGGCGCGGTGAGGGGAGTCAATCTCGACACGGTCGATACGCTGTAAACCGCGCATCAAGGTGCCACGGCGACCACGCTCACCAGTCACTTTCAGCAACTCTTCCGGGCGCAGTTTAATTTTGCGTTTCCCGACATGAATAGTCAGAGTGCTCTGCGGCGGCAGTACATACAGGTGTGCCAGACCATCCTCGCCTCGCGCGGCTTCTGCCGACGGGATGTTGATGATCTTGTTGCCTTTACCCTTCGACAGTTGCGGAAGCTCGCTTACCGGGAACATCAACATGCGTCCTGCCAGGGTGATAGCCAGTAGCATATCAGAAGCATCTTCAATCACTACTGGCGGCATAACATGCGCATTTTCAGGTAAGGTAATCAACGCTTTACCAGCACGGTTACGGGCAACAAGATCGTTAAAGGTGCAGACGAATCCGTAGCCAGCATCGGAAGCCATCAACAGTTTCTTATCGTCGCTTTCCATTAGCATGTGATCAACTGTGGCACCTGGCGGTAACGTCAGTTTACCGGTGAGTGGTTCGCCCTGACCACGCGCCGACGGCAGCGTAATCGGGTCGATGGCGTAGCTACGGCCGGTAGAATCAACAAATACCACCGGTTGGTTGCTCTTGCCTTTCACCGCCGCTTTGAAGCTATCGCCCGCTTTATAGTTCAGGCCTGGTGCGTCGATGTCATGGCCTTTGGCGCTGCGTACCCAGCCCATCTGTGACAGCACAATGGTAACGGGTTCAGACGGCAGCATGTCGTGCTCGCTCATCGCTTTCGCTTCTTCACGTTCCTGCAACGGCGAACGGCGATCGTCGCCGTAGGCCTGTGCGTCGGCCTGTAGCTCTTTCTTCAGCAGGTTATTCATCTTGCGCTCGGAAGCCAGAATGCTCTGCAACTGGTCACGCTCTTTTTCCAGTTCGTTCTGCTCACCGCGAATCTTCATCTCTTCCAGTTTGGCGAGATGACGCAGTTTCAGTTCGAGGATCGCTTCCGCCTGGGTTTCCGTAATGCCAAAACGCGACATCAGTGCCGGTTTCGGTTCATCTTCATTACGAATGATCTCAATCACTTCGTCGATATTGAGAAACGCCACCAGCAAACCTTCAAGAATATGCAGGCGCTTGAGGACTTTCTCCAGACGATAATTGAGACGGCGGCGCACGGTATCGCGACGGAACACCAGCCATTCGGAGAGGATTTCCAGCAGGTTTTTCACCGCCGGACGCCCATCCAGACCAATCATATTGAGGTTAATACGATAGCTCTTTTCCAGATCGGTCGTGGCAAACAGATGATTCATCACCTGATCCATATCCACACGATTAGAACGCGGCACAATCACCAGACGGGTCGGATTCTCGTGGTCAGATTCATCGCGCAGATCGTCAACCATCGGCAGCTTTTTGTTGCGCATTTGCGCAGCAATTTGCTCCAGTACGCGAGCGCCAGAAACCTGATGCGGTAAGGCGCTGATCACTACCGCGCCATCTTCTTTCTTCCACACCGCGCGCATACGCACAGAACCACGACCGTTCTCGTAAATTTTACGGATTTCGGCGCGGGAGGTGATGATTTCCGCTTCAGTCGGGTAGTCTGGGCCCTGCACGATATCCAGCAACTGGTCGAGCGTGGTTTTCGGCTGGTCGATTAACGCGATTGCCGCCTGTGCGACTTCACGCAGGTTATGTGGCGGAATGTCCGTCGCCATCCCGACAGCAATACCGGTGGTGCCGTTAAGCAAAATATTCGGCAGGCGGGCAGGCAGCATTTTCGGCTCCTGCAACGTGCCGTCGAAGTTTGGCACCCAGTCCGCCGTCCCTTGCCCCAGCTCACTCAGTAACAGCTCAGAATATTTCGACAGGCGGGATTCGGTATAACGCATTGCCGCGAAAGATTTCGGATCGTCCGGTGCCCCCCAGTTTCCCTGCCCATCAACCAGCGGATAACGGTAAGAAAACGGCTGAGCCATTAGTACCATCGCTTCATAGCAGGCGCTGTCACCGTGCGGATGGTATTTACCCAGTACGTCACCCACAGTACGGGCCGATTTTTTAAATTTGGCGGTAGCATTCAGACCCAGTTCTGACATCGCATACACAATGCGGCGCTGAACAGGTTTCAGACCATCACCAATAAACGGCAACGCACGATCCATGATGACGTACATGGAGTAGTTTAAGTAGGCGTTTTCCGTAAATTCATGTAGCGCAAGGCGCTCTGCCATATCGCTCATTAATTCTGATTCCTCAACTTATTCGCCAGCCTTCAAAGGGGCAATATTGCCGGAGATACTACATTATCTGTCGCGTCGAGTCACAGGAGATCAGTGTGAATAGTGCCGCCGGACGTGCTCCGACGGCGATAAAGGCATCAATGTGCCTTGATATACAACTCTTTGCTGTAGACATAATCCTGGGGATTATGCAGCGGGAAACCGCCAACGTAGGGTTTAAGCAGTTTGATTAGCGGTTGATAGTAGATGGGGATGAGCGGTGCCTGCTGGTTGATGATCTCTTCTGCCTGCTGATACAACGCATTACGCTTTGTCGCGTCAGTGGTCTGAGCGGCCTGGTTTAGTAACGCGTCATACTTTGCGTTTTTCCAGTGACCGACGTTCTCTTCACTATCGCTTTTAAGCGTGTTCAGGAAGCTGGATGCATCATTATATGTCGCATCCCACGACTGCCGCGACAACATGAAATCACCACTACGCCGGGCATCGAGATACGTTTTCCACTCCATCATTCGCAGCGTCACCTGTGCGCCAAGCCATTTTTTCCATTCGGAAGACAAGGCTATCGCCGTTTTTTCATGCAGATCGTACTTGTTGTAGAACAGTTCAAAGCGTAGCGGATGAGAGGCGTCGTATCCCGCCTGTTTCAGCAAGGCTTTTGCCATCGCAACGCGCTCACCCATTGGCTTTTGCAGTTCCTCAAACGTTGGCGCACGAAACCCTTCTACCTCTGCCGGCGTCAATGTTGTTGCTGGCGTTCGTAGCCCAAGTATCTTTTGCGCGATTAGCGGCCTGTCAACCGTAAGATACAATGCCCGCCGCACACGGGCATCATCAAACGGCGGTTTCCGGGTGTTGAAGTTGTAATATTCGCTGTTCAGGCGAGGGATTATCCGCAGCTCGCCAGGCAGTGATTTTTCGATTGCAGGAATTTGCTGCGCCGGAACCCAGGTGAGATCAACCTCTCCCGCGCGATAGCGGTTATAACCGGTGACCGAATTATCCAGCGCCAGATACTCAACCTGCAGTAAGACAGTATGCTCGGCATCGCGGTATTCCGGATTTTTTCGGGCTGTAATCTTTTCGTTAACTACCCATTTATCAAGCACAAAAGCACCGTTGTAAACCATATGTTCTGGCTTACTCCAGCTATCGCCATACTTCGCAATCACATGATGCGGAACCGGAAACAACGTCGGCCAGGCGAGCATGGTCGTGAACCAGGGAACGGGCTGCTCAAGCGTGACTTCAAGAGTGCGGTCATCGGTAGCCTTCACACCCAGCGATGCAACATCCGCTTTGCCTGTCACAATAGCCGCTGCATTTTTAATATGCGCCTGCGCCAGATAGCCGGCAAAAGGGCTTGCCGTTTTGGGGTCAACCGCGCGCTGCCAGCCGAGGACAAAATCCTGTGCCGTTAAGGGCTGACCATCAGACCACTGTAAGCCGTGACGTAAATGGAAAACATAGCGTTTGCCGCTATCTGCCACCTCCCATGATTCGGCCTGAGCGGGTTGCACTTTGCCTTCACTGTCTATCCATACCAGACCTTCAAACAGATCCAGCACAATCTGCGCAGCAGTATTCTCCTCAACCTTTTGCGGGTCGAGCGTACCGGGGTCGCTATGATTGTTGTAACGAAAGACTTGCTGTGGGGCGAGCGGTGTGTTGGCGGGAATGTCAGCAGCATAGAGAGGAGCCGCACTTACCAGGCTGACCAGCCATAATAAATTTCGCGTATACATGGTATTCCTTACCGAAGAAATTATAAGCCCGACAACAATACGCCTGTGACATTGTTAGCTCAAACTTATCGCGAGTGATTTGGCTCACACTCCGGTAAAGATTCCCCCATCACGCCAACGGCACATAGACATCCGTTTCCAGCCGCTGCTCTGACATCCCTTCAGCCAGATTAGTGTAGTGAAACAGTATCGGCGCTTTACGTATTTTCTCGCCGCTTTCAGGCAGCCACTGACGAATGATGCCCCATACCGTGCGCGAAATATCGTCCAGTTCGCCAACGTGACGAGCCACGGCATAACGTCCTCCACCAAGCTCACTATTACTCACGCCATAACGATTCTCCGGAATCGCTTCGCTAACGCTGCCGCAGATATCAAAGCGAAACGCTTCCGGCGCGGTGCTTGTAGGATCATCCCAGGCGACGCCAAATGTCTGGCTTTGGTTAACAGGAGAAAGCCCCGTCTCTTTGCGCCACATGATAAATTTCGCCACGCTATAGTTGAGCAACTCAGGGCTACAGCGATGCGGCAACAAAGCCACGCGGGTTGAAGGGAAATTGATGATGTTCACGTCCAGTGTCAGGTTTGTCATTTTGCCTCCCTGCGAAATTATTCCCGGGAACGCGTCCCGGGAGCGGTAACAATTACGGATTCACTTTACGAATCTGTTTAACGTCGATCTCAACAGAGTTCCAGTCTTTATCAACCTCCCCCTGAATCTCAACCGTATCTTTCGGAGTCACCGTCACACCGTTCCAGCGTTTGTGGTCGATATCGACATTGATAGTACCGCTGGCATCTTTGAACACGTAGAGATCGTCAGAGATGCGTTCAACGATATTGCCGCGCAGGGTTACCCAGGTATCATCACGCAGGGATTTTGCGTTTTCTACGTTAGTTACACTGCCGTTCGGCCCCTGGAATCCTCCGGTCTGACTTTGTGTTGCCGATGGGCCAGAAAAACCACCCTGCTCTGCTGCCATAACTGGTGCGCTACACAGAGCCATTACTGCAATTACTGCTGCTAATTTTTTCATGTTTGTTACTCCCTTTAATGTCTGTTTTCGAGCATTAAACAAGATACTCCTTAACAACTTCTTAAGAAAAAAAAGAAAATTTAGTACTGTACAGAGCACGTTACAACACGGTTTACTGGCAACGAATACAGCTATCGCAGGGATGAAAAGATGCGAATTTTACTGATAGAAGATGACATGCTGATTGGCGACGGCATCAAAACAGGTCTTAGTAAGATGGGCTTTAGTGTTGACTGGTTTACGGAAGGTCGTCAGGGAAAAGAGGCGCTTTATAGCGCACCTTATGACGCAGTAATCCTTGATCTAACCTTACCAGGAATGGATGGTCGCGATATTTTGCGCGAATGGCGGGATAAAGGTCAGCGTGAACCGGTACTGATCCTGACCGCGCGCGACGCCCTGGCGGAACGCGTAGAAGGTTTGCGTCTGGGCGCCGACGATTATCTGTGTAAACCTTTTGCCTTAATAGAAGTCGCTACCAGGCTGGAAGCACTGATGCGTCGAAGCAACGGGCAAGCCAGCAATGAGTTACATCACGGTAACGTAATGCTCGACCCCGGCAAACGTATTGCCACTCAGGCTGGCGAACCCTTAACGCTGAAGCCAAAAGAATTTGCCCTGCTGGAATTACTGATGCGTAACGCTGGTCGGGTACTGCCGCGCAAATTGATTGAAGAAAAACTGTACACCTGGGACGAAGAGGTCACCAGCAATGCCATCGAAGTGCATGTGCATCATCTGCGACGTAAGCTCGGCAGCGACTTTATTCGCACCGTTCACGGTATTGGCTACACATTAGGTGAGAAATGAAATTTACCCAACGCCTTAGTCTGCGAGTCAGACTGACGCTGATCTTTTTGATTCTGGCCTCGGTGACCTGGCTTGTCTCCAGCTTTGTCGCCTGGAAACAAACAATGGATAATGTCGATGAGTTATTCGATACCCAGTTGATGCTGTTTGCCAAACGGTTAAGTACGCTCGATCTTAACGAAATCAATGCGGCAGATCGTATGGCGCAAACACCGAATAAATTAAAACACGGTCACGTAGATGATGATGCGCTGACCTTTGCAGTCTTTACTCACGACGGCAACATGGTTCTTAACGATGGCGATAATGGAGAAGATATTCCCTACAGCTATCAACGGGAAGGTTTTGCTAATGGGCAACTGGTAGGTGAAGACGATCCCTGGCGTTTTGTCTGGATGACGTCACATGATGGTAAATATCGCATCGTTGTTGGCCAGGAGTGGGAATACCGTGAAGACATGGCACTGGCGATTGTCACTGGACAGCTCATTCCCTGGCTTATCGCGCTGCCTATCATGTTGATCATCATGATGGTACTACTGGGCCGTGAACTCTCGCCACTAAACAAACTGGCGCTGGCGCTACGTATGCGCGATCCTGACTCGGAAAAACCGCTCAACGCTGACGGTGTACCCAACGAAGTGCGTCCGCTGGTTGAGTCTCTGAATCAACTTTTCGACCGTACACATGCGATGATGGTTCGTGAACGACGCTTTACCTCCGATGCCGCTCACGAACTGCGTAGCCCGTTAACGGCGCTGAAAGTACAAACCGAAGTCGCACAGCTTTCCGACGACGATCCGCAGGCACGGAAAAAAGCACTGATACAGTTACATTCCGGGATCGATCGCGCCACCCGCCTTGTTGATCAACTGCTCACACTATCGCGGCTCGACTCGCTGGATAACCTTCAGGACGTCGCGGAGATCCCACTTGAAGATCTCCTGCAATCGTCGGTAATGGATATTTACCACACGGCGCAACAGGCGAAAATTGACTTGCGGCTGACGCTCAATACACAGGGCATCAAACGCACCGGACAACCGCTATTGCTAAGTTTGCTGGTACGAAATCTGCTGGATAACGCCGTGCGCTACAGTCCACAGGGCAGCGTGGTGGACGTCACGCTGAATGCCGATAATTTCATCGTAAGGGATAACGGTCCCGGTGTAACGCCAGAGGCACTGGCGCGAATTGGCGAACGTTTCTATCGCCCACCAGGACAAACCGCCACCGGCAGTGGGCTTGGGCTGTCGATTGTCCAGCGGATCGCCAAATTGCATGGCATGAATGTTGTGTTTGGGAATGCGGAACAAGGTGGATTTGAGGCGAAGGTGAGCTGGTAGTGGTGATATTGTTGCAAAATTCGCAAAAGACTTTGCACATTTTGCTAATTTCACCGTACCGCTCTGTGACGTACTATAGTCGACAAACTTCTCACCTTGAGGATAAAAAATGAGCAATATCCTGATTATCAACGGCGCGAAGAAATTCGCCCACTCCAATGGTCAACTGAACGACACCCTGACCGAAGTCGCGGATGGCACGCTCCGCGACCTCGGGCATGATGTCCGTATCGTTCGCGCCGACAGCGACTACGATGTCAAAGCCGAAGTACAAAACTTTCTCTGGGCTGATGTGGTTATCTGGCAGATGCCTGGCTGGTGGATGGGCGCGCCGTGGACGGTGAAAAAATACATTGATGATGTGTTCACCGAAGGTCACGGTACGCTGTATGCCAGCGATGGTCGTACCCGCAAAGATCCGTCGAAAAAATACGGCTCTGGCGGCCTGGTACAGGGCAAAAAATATATGCTCTCTCTGACCTGGAACGCACCAATGGAAGCCTTCACCGAAAAAGATCAGTTCTTCCACGGCGTCGGCGTTGACGGCGTGTATCTGCCGTTCCATAAAGCAAACCAATTCCTCGGTATGGAACCGCTGCCGACATTTATCGCTAATGACGTGATAAAAATGCCTGATGTTCCCCGCTATACTGAAGAATATCGCAAGCATCTTGTGGAAATTTTTGGTTAACTAGAGCTCTGGCTTTAGAAGGAGTTAACCATGCTTACAGTAATCGCTGAAATCCGTACTCGTCCTGGCCAACATCACCGTCAGGCAGTATTGGATCAGTTTGCTAAAATCGTTCCAATCGTACTGAAGGAAGAAGGTTGCCACGGCTATGCGCCGATGGTGGATTGCGCTGCTGGCGTGAGTTTCCAGTCTATGGCGCCGGACTCTATCGTGATGATTGAGCAGTGGGAAAGCATTGCCCATCTTGAAGCGCATCTGCAAACCCCGCACATGAAAGCATATAGTGAAGCCGTAAAAGGCGACGTGCTGGAGATGAATATTCGTATTCTGCAGCCGGGGCTTTGATGTTCCTGAAAAGAGGCTGGTAATTTTTATCGGCCTGAGACTGATGGCAAACGTAAGATTGCCTGATGCACTACGCTTATCGGGCCTGGCAGAGGATTGCAATATATTGAATTTGCACGATTCTGCAGGCCGGATAAGGTGTTCACGCCGCATCCGGCATGAACAACGCGCGCTTTGTCAACAAGTTAAGGTCAGTATTGCTACCGACTTTTAGTTTCATACTTCCGCCGTCTCTAAACGCGCTTTAATCTGTTCGTAATATTCATTATTAATCAGATAAAAGCGCATGATAAGTCCAGTTATCAGGTTGAGCACCGCTGGAACTATCGTCATTAATAAGCAGATCCCCCACAGCGCCTTCGGTGTTTGCTCAATGCCTGGTTGGTAGCCCATACAGGATAAAGCAATACCTATAAAGCGGCTTTGTTGAATAAATCGAACTTTTGCTGAGTTGAAGGATCAGATCACGTATCTTCCCGACAACGCAGACCGTTCC
>NZ_SZVK01000130.1:0-486 GCF_005280595.1 Escherichia sp. MR
CGCCGTGTGACCATTGGCCTGAACAATATGATCTGGCATTACGACAAAGACCTGAGTGGGTACTCACTCGGTCAGGGCGGTTACTACAGCCCGCAGGAATACCTGTCGTTTGCCATACCGGTGATGTGGCGTGAGCGGACGGAAAACTGGTCGTGGGAGCTGGGCGCGTCTGGCTCGTGGTCGCATTCGCGCACCAAAACCATGCCGCGTTATCCGCTGATGAACCTGATCCCGACGGACTGGAAAGAGGATGCCGCCAGCCAGACCAACGACGGCGGCAGCAGTCAGGGTTTTGGCTACACGGCGCGGGCGTTACTTGAGCGTCGGGTCACGTCCAACTGGTTTGTCGGCACGGCGATTGATATCCAGCAGGCGAAAGATTATGCGCCAAGCCATTTCCTGCTCTACGTGCGGTATTCCGCCGCCGGATGGCAGGGAGACATGGATTTACCGCCGCAGCCGCTGATACCTTACGCCGACTGGTAA
>NZ_SZVK01000131.1:0-434 GCF_005280595.1 Escherichia sp. MR
CGTAGGGGAACCTGCGGTTGGATCACCTCCTTACCTTAAAGAAGCGTTCTTTGAAGTGCTCACACAGATTGTCTGATGAAAATGAGCAGTAAAACCTCTACAGGCTTGTAGCTCAGGTGGTTAGAGCGCACCCCTGATAAGGGTGAGGTCGGTGGTTCAAGTCCACTCAGGCCTACCAAATTTGCACCGCAAATTTGAAGAGGTTTTAACTACATGTTATGGGGCTATAGCTCAGCTGGGAGAGCGCCTGCTTTGCACGCAGGAGGTCTGCGGTTCGATCCCGCATAGCTCCACCATCTCTGTAGTGATTAAATAAAAAATACTTCAGAGTGTACCTGCAAAGGTTCACTGCGAAGTTTTGCTCTTTAAAAATCTGGATCAAGCTGAAAATTGAAACACTGAACAACGAAAGTTGTTCGTGAGTCTCTCAAATT
>NZ_SZVK01000132.1:0-408 GCF_005280595.1 Escherichia sp. MR
AGCGTGCGTATTGCCTGAAAACACAACCCGCTACGGGGGAGACTTACCCGAAATCTGATTTATTCAACAAAGCCGGTCATTCCACTTCAGGGAAGAACTGACCTCTTTTACTGTCTGCCCGTTACCTCTAAGTGATGTTAAAACATAGTCTTCAGCACCATCACTCAGTAGATTATTATGCTGATAAATATTATTTTCAGAGAGCCCTGTTATGCCGTCGGAGGTCGTCAACAAGCCGTACTCATTTTGCTTCCATATTGTCATGGCAGTATCAACTTAAGCACTGCACCGTTATTGAACTGAATACTTTTGGCAGTTAAATGACTGGAACCTGGGTGATGCTGCCAACTTACTGATTTAGTGTATGATGGTGTTTTTGAGGTGCTCCAGTGGCTTCTGTTTCTATCA
>NZ_SZVK01000133.1:0-385 GCF_005280595.1 Escherichia sp. MR
GCCTTTTTCGTAAGAAAAATGCAACGGCTGCAAGCCGGTAATATTCTGCGGAACGCACTGCACAGAGTGAAGAAGTGGTGGATTTCGAAGCAGAAAAACAGTCGTAGAATCAGCGGCAAGCCGGAAGAGTCCGGTGAGGCACAATGTTGCGGGGGCTTAATCCCTGGTGGCATTGGTTGCTGGAGAGAGAAAACCCCCGCACGTTGCAGGTATATATCTGACAACATCACGGGGGCCATTCTTGCATCCAAACAATACAAGAATAGCCGCGAAACGTTGTCATTACAACACAGGCGGCTATATGACGCTCGCGCAGTTAGGCATGGCCTTCTGGCACGATTTAGCGGCTCCGGTCATTGCTGGCATTCTCGCCAGTCTGATCGTG
>NZ_SZVK01000134.1:0-377 GCF_005280595.1 Escherichia sp. MR
CCCCGGTTCACGATGGCATCGAGCACCACGGGCAGGTTTTCGTCATCTTCATCGAGCCAGCAGGGGTGATCGCTTTCCTTCACGACCAGGCGAAAGCGGCGCGTCTGGCGGGTCAGCAACGTCTGACCGGTGGTGGTCAGCGCCGCACGGATACGCCGCGCATCTTCTGCCACCTGGTAACAGATGCTTCGTACCGCATCGTGCACCGCATCAAGAACAGCCCTGATTTCGTCTTCGGTCAGCCATTCTCCGGCATACGGGAAAGACACCTGCGTTCCGTCTGCCGGAAGTACCGGCAGCGACTGCCACTGACTGCCGGACAGTACCAGTTCCGCCCCGGTTCCGGTCAGTCTCTGAATGGCGGAGGCCAGGAGCGG
>NZ_SZVK01000135.1:0-374 GCF_005280595.1 Escherichia sp. MR
GAAAGCGATCACCCCTGCTGGCTCGATGAAGATGACGAAAACCTGCCCGTGGTGCTCGATGCCATCGTGAACCGGGGAGCACGTTTTTCGTCGGTGGAAATGTACCTGGTCAGCGATTGTATTGAGCATATCCTGTCCAGTGGGCTGGCCTGCGATGTGCTGCGTATACCCGATGAACCGCCCCGCCGCTGGTTTGACCGTGGTGTTCTGCGGGAGGTGGTCCGGGAAGCCCGGACCGAAATCCGCAGCATGGCGGATGCCCTGGCAAAAATCCGGAAATGATGACACTGGCGGGGTAAATCCCCGCCTTTTTCCTGCCGGTCCCCGGACAGAGCACAAAGGAAGTCGCCGCCGGCTCCGCTTTACCCGGCCAT
>NZ_SZVK01000136.1:0-366 GCF_005280595.1 Escherichia sp. MR
TGATAGAAACAGAAGCCACTGGAGCACCTCAAAAACACCATCATACACTAAATCAGTAAGTTGGCAGCATCACCCGTGAGGTGATGTTTAAAGTTTCCAATACGTCTAAATTTAGAAAAGAAACATCTGAACATTCAGCTGTTACCTGTTTTAGTAAATCAGCTACAATTTTACCAATGTGGGCACACTACGCTAATAACCATGAAGGTTGTGTGATAGAATTTCTTATGACTCATGATGATGCACTGAAGGCTGCGTATGAAATGTACAGAGGGAATTATAGGTCAGACAGGCTTTGTTGAATAAATCGAACTTTTGCTGAGTTGAAGGATCAGATCACGTATCTTCCCGACAACGCAGACCGTT
>NZ_SZVK01000137.1:0-355 GCF_005280595.1 Escherichia sp. MR
CTGATCCCGATGCGTCCGGACCACGGTCATCAGATGCTGGACGACCTGAAGAAGAAAACCAACCCAGGTTACTCCGCGATTGGTCGTCTGAAAGGCCTGGCCGAAGTTCGCGGTGTCGAACTGGCGATCCAGCGCGCTTTCTTTAGCCGTTAATATCCACCGGCATGGCTGCGCGCCGTGCCGGTTCCTTCTTCCTTGCCGTCACTCTCTGAAGACGGATTCTGGAGTTTACGATGACTACTATTGTTGACAGCAATCTGCCGGTTGCCCGCCCGTCATGGGATCATTCTCGTCTGGAATCACGCATTGTGCATCTCGGTTGCGGGGCGTTTCACCGCGCGCACCAGGCGCTGTA
>NZ_SZVK01000138.1:0-342 GCF_005280595.1 Escherichia sp. MR
AATTTGAGAGACTCACGAACAACTTTCGTTGTTCAGTGTTTCAATTTTCAGCTTGATCCAGATTTTTAAAGAGCAAATATCTCAAACATCACTCGTAAGTGAGTTTTGAGATATTAAGGCAGGTGACTTTCACTCACAAACCAGCAAGTGGCGTCCCCTAGGGGATTCGAACCCCTGTTACCGCCGTGAAAGGGCGGTGTCCTGGGCCTCTAGACGAAGGGGACGTATCAGTCTGCTTCGCAAGACGCCTTGCTTTTCACTTTCTATCAGACAATCTGTGTGAGCACTTCAAAGAACGCTTCTTTAAGGTAAGGAGGTGATCCAACCGCAGGTTCCCCTACG
>NZ_SZVK01000139.1:0-314 GCF_005280595.1 Escherichia sp. MR
GCGTCTTTGTAGGTTTCCAGCGCCTGCTCCGGATCGCCCGCCTGCGCTTCAAACCCTGCACCATCACGCAGTACCATTGCACTTTCCATCGACGGCGGCTGAGATTTTGCCTGCGGGATCAGCTTGTTAAACGTCTGCTGCGCCGCTGCGGTATCGCCAAGCTGCGCCTGTACCAGCGCCACGCGCCGCTGTGTATTCAGTGAGGTATTATCGGTGGCTGGCAGTTTCGCCAGCTGGCTGCGTGCCGCCGCTTTGTCACCGGCGGCGATATCCACTTCCGTCAGGCCAAGAATGGCATCAACGTTAGCTGGCTC